>NZ_JACNAC010000039.1:0-63581 GCF_017349775.1 Pseudomonas sp. GW460-12-10-14-TSB1 | reverse complement strand
TTGACGGAATAAGAGCTTGCATTTAAAACCTCATTCCTCACTCGTCGCAAATGCCTTCGGGCTATTTTTCGGATGCCGGGAAAGCATATGGATCTTCGCCAGTTGCGTTACTTCATCGCCCTCAACGAACACCGCAGTTTTGTCCGCGCGGCCGACGCCATGGGCATCACCCAACCGGCCTTCAGCCGCAGTATCCAGGGCCTGGAGCAGGAGTTCGGCTGCGTGCTGGTGGACCGCGGCAACAAGGACCTGCGCCCAACCCCGGAAGGCCAGGTGGTGCTGCAGCACGCCCTGAGCCTGGTGCAGGGCGCGGCCTTGCTGAGCAGCGAAGTGACGCAGATGACCAAGCTCGACGCCGGCGAACTGCGCTTCGGTTGCGGCCCGGCGCCGGCGGTGAAACTGGTGCCCGACGCAGTGGCGCAATTCACCGGCACCCACCCCAAGGTGCGCGTCTGCCTGGAGGTGGATAACTGGGAAAAACTCAGCCGCAACCTGAACCGCGAAGAGATCGAATTTTTCATCGCCGACATCCGCCATTTCGAGGCCGACCCGAACTTCCAGACCCAGCCCCTGACGCCCAAGCGCGGGGTGTTTTTCTGCCGCCCGGGGCACCCACTGCTGGCCAAGGAAAGCCTGTCGACCAACGACATGTTCGACTACCCGCTGGCCACCACCCTGATCCCGCCGGGAATCCGCAAGCTGCTGGCCAATCTCAGCGGGCGCATCGACTTTTCCCCGACCATCCAGACCGAGCACTTCCCGGCGCTGGTGAAGATCGTGCGCCAGTCCGACGCGATTGGCGTGGGCACCGAAGAGGCCTTCATCGAAGATATCGAACAGGGCTCCCTGGCGCTGCTGCACTGGCGCAACCTGCCGCAGAACATCGAAAGCATGAATGCCCGCTGCGGCATCGTCAGCCGCACGGGATTCCGCCTCTCGCCGGCGGCCCGCAAGATGATCGAAGTGCTGGTGGCGGTGGATCGGCAGCAGGTCAGCATTGCGGTTTGAGCCAGTAGGAAACCCCCGCCAATCCCCTGTAGCCGCTGCCGAGCCCGCGAGGCTGCGATCGGCCCCGCAGGGGCCGCAAAACCATGCACCGCCGTCCTCCTGGTAAACCGCGTGGACAGGTTTGGCGAGGACTGCGTCCTCGATCACAGCCTCGCGCTGCTCGGCAGCGGCTACAGGAAGACCAGATGGTTTAGAGGCCGGCGGCAGCCAACTGCGGCGCCACCCATTCGCTGACCTTGAACGGCTTGCGAATCAGCCGCTGCTGCGCGGCCAGGTCCACCGCGTCCTGCAGTTTGCCGAGGAACACCGGGTCCAGGGTCGAGGGGAAGATCTCGCTGAAGCGCTGATCCTTGAGGTCCTGCTTCAGCACCACCGGCGGGTAGCTGGCCAGCCCCGATACCAGCTCGATATAGGCGTCCTTGTTGCTGTCCTGGGTCAGCCACTGCACGGCCTGCTGCTGGGCCTTGAGCAGCTTCTCCACCACCTCGGGATGGGCGTCGACGAACGCGCCACTGCCCACCAGCACCGCCTGCACGCTACCCGCGCCGCCCAGGTCCTTGGTGTTCAGCGGCACCTCGGCCAGGCCCTTGGCCTGCAAGGCGTTCAAGTTGGAACCGCCCCAGGTAGCATCGATCTGCTTCGCCGCCAGCGCCGCGACCGCCGCGTTGAAATCCAGGTTGATGATCTTCAGGTCCTTCTCGCTCAGACCCTGGCTGGCCAGCGCGGCATCCAGCGACAACTGCGTGGCGGTGCCGCGGAACACTGCGACCCGCTTGCCCTTGAGGTCCTGCAAGGTCTTGATCCCCGACCCCGGCACCACTCCCAGGTACTGCTTGACCCCACGGGCCGTGGCGCTGAGCAGGCGGGTGTCCAGGCCATTGGACTTGCCGATGATCGCCGCCAGGTCCCCCAGGTAGGCCAGGTCCACCTGACCGTTGGCGAAGGCCTCATTGATCACCGGGCCGGCGCCCTTGAAGTAGTTCCACTGGATGCTGATGCCCTGGTCGGCGAAGGCCTTTTCGAAGATCTGCTGCTGGCGCAGCACGTCCGTCACCCCGCCGCCGCTGTGCTGGGTACCGGCGCTGAGGTCCGGCACGGCGATGCGGATCTGCTTGAGCTCATCCGCCTGGGCCAGCAGTGGCAGGCAGCCCAGAAGTCCCGCCAGGGCCGGCGCGGCGAACAGATTGAGAACGCGTTTGAAGGGAAGGTTCATAAGGTGTGGCTCCTGGCTGCGACGGGCATTGAGGAGCAGAAGGTAGGCCCAAGGCAGTCCAAGCTTTAAATACTATAAGTTCACATTTTAATAACCAATATGAATAAACCAGCCAGGACGCGGCTCTGCGCGGCATATGCATGGACAGCATCGAAAATATTCTCCAAATGCATTGGATGCAGCGTGCCTGGAGGCCTTAAATGGCCTCTCTTATCTCCCAATAGCATCGATATAACTTTTTATATAACCAAAATAAGAACCTGTAGGAGCGAGGCTTGCCCGCGATTTGCGCTGTATCTGACCCACCGCCATCGCGGGCAAGAACTAGGCGTCCCCCCTGCTCCTACATGAAGAAGAAAAAAGAAGCAGCACAACCCGACAACGGAGATCGTCCATGGCCCGTGTTTCCCTTCTCAGCTTGCCGTTGGCCGCGCCCGCCGATAAGCCGCTGTCCTGGCCGCGCGTCCACCGGCGGCTGTTGCCCTGGTTGCTGCCCCTGAGCCTGTTCGCCCTGTGGTGGCTGGCCAGCCGCAATGCCTGGATGAGCGAGCAGATCCTGCCGGCGCCAAAGCTGGTCTGGAGCAGCGCGCTCGAGCTGGCCGGCGGCGAGCTGTGGAGCCATCTGGCAATCAGCCTGCAACGGCTGGCCTGGGGCCTGCTGGCGGGCATAGGCGCCGGCGCCGTGCTGGGCGCGGCACTGGGTTCCAGCCGGCGCCTGGAACGCCTGGTGTTCCCGACCTTCGCCGCCCTGGCCCAGGTCCCGACCCTGGCCTGGATCCCGCTGTTCATGGTGTTTTTCGGCATCGGCGAACTGCTCAAGCTGGTGGTCCTGGTCAAGGCCATCGTGGTACCGGTAACCCTGCATACCCTGGTCGGCGTGCGCGACGCCCAGCCCAAATTGCGCGAAGCCGCCGCCGTGCTGCGCCTGCCGCCGCACCTGCTGATCCGCCGGCTGATACTGCCCGCCGCCCTGCCCGCCTTCATGGCCGGCGTGCGCCTGGCCCTGGCCGCCGGCTGGACCTCGTTGCTGGCGGTGGAGCTGCTGGCCTCCAGCGAAGGCATCGGCTACCTGATGGTCTGGGCGCGCCAGTTGTTCATGCTGGATATCGTCTTCGTTTGCATCGTGGTGATCGGGGTGATTGGCGTGGCCATGGACCGCGGCATCGGCCTGCTGGACAAGGCGCTGGTGCACTGGCCGCATCCGGCCATCGCGCAGATCCGCCGTGGCCCGCGCTACCAGGGCTGGCAACGCCTGCAACCCTGGTTGCTACCGCTGTCCCTGCTGGCGCTGTGGCAAGTGGCGAACCAGCTGGAATGGGTCGACGCCAACATTCTGGTGAGCCCGCTGGCGGTGCTGCAAACCACCTGGAACGGCCTGCTCGACGGCAGCCTGTCCGGCGGCCTGGGCCTGAGCCTGCAGCGCACCCTCGGTGGCCTGCTGCTGGGCGGCGGCCTGGGGTTTGCCCTGGGCCTGCTGCTGGGCCTGTCGCACCTGAGCGAACGTATTCTGGGGCCGACCCTGGCGGCGCTGCGGCAGATCGCCATTTTTGCCTGGGTGCCGCTGCTCACCGCCTGGTTCGGCCTGGGGGAGCTGGCGAAATGGGTATTTGTCGCCCTGGCCGCGTTCTTCCCGCTGTTTATCGCCACCCAGCGCAGCGTCGCCAACCTGTCGCCGCAACTGACCGAGGCCGCGCAAGTGCTGCGCCTGAACCTCTGGCAACGCCTGCGCCGCCTGGTGCTGCCGGGCGCCGCGCCGGGGATCTTCGCCGGGCTGCGCCTGAGCCTGATCTACGCCTGGCTGGGCACCATCGGCGCGGAATATTTCATGCCGTCCAACGGCGGCATCGGCAGCCAGATGATCGGCGCCCAGCAGCTGCTGCGCATGGACCTGATCCTGGCCGGCATGCTCCTGGTGGGCCTCACCGGCGCCCTGCTCAACCTCATCGGCCAACAGCTCGAAACCCGCGCCACACGCTGGAGACACGCATGAACGCACTCGTACCTTCCCCCATCGTCAGCTTCAACCAGGTGGGCAAGACCTTCGAGGTCGCCAGCGGCGAACTGGAGGCGATCCGCGAATTCAACCTGGAGATCGCCGAGGGTGAATTCGTCGCCATCGTCGGCTCCAGCGGTTGCGGCAAATCCACCCTGCTGCGCCTGCTGATCGGCCTGGACACGCAGTTTCGCGGCGAGATCCGCGTCGACGGCAAGGCCGTCAACGGCATCGGCGGCGAACGCGGCATCGTGTTCCAGGAACACCGCCTGTTCCCCTGGCTGACGGTCGAGGAGAACATCGGCCTGGGCCTGGTCAACGAAGCCCTGAGCACCGCCGAACGGCAAACCCGCATCGCCGATTTCATCGAACTGGTGGGCCTCACCGATTTCACCCGCGCCTACCCGCACCAGCTGTCCGGCGGCATGGCGCAACGGGTGGCCATCGCCCGCGGCCTGGTGGCCAGCCCGCGCATCCTGCTGCTGGACGAACCCTTCGGCGCCCTCGATGCGCTGACCCGCCAGCAGATGCAGGACGAGCTGCTGGCGATCCGCGAACGGGCCAGGATCACCACGGTGCTGGTCACCCATGACGTCGAGGAAGCGATCTTCCTCGCCGACCGCGTGGTGGTGATGGAACCGCGCCCCGGCCGGATCAAGCGGGTGGTGGACATCGCCCTGCCCCATCCGCGCCAGCGCAGCAGTTTCGACTTCCACCAGCTGCGCGAAGAACTGCTCCACGAACTGACCAGCGACGATCACTACCAGGTGCCTTTGCCCGCCCAGATCCGTGACCTGCCACTGGCCTTTATTGCTTGCTGATAAGGAGTGAATAGATGCCGCAACGTCCCAACTTCCTGGTGATCCTCGCCGACGACCTGGGCTTCTCCGATCTCGGTGCCTTCGGCGGCGAAATCGCCACGCCGAACCTCGATGCCCTGGCTTTCAACGGCCTGCGCCTGACCGACTTCCACACCGCACCCACCTGCTCGCCGACCCGCTCCATGCTGCTCACCGGCACCGATCACCATATCGCCGGCATCGGCACCATGGCCGAGGCCCTGACCCCGGAACTGATCGGCAAGCCGGGCTACGAGGGCCACCTCAACGACCGCGTGGTGGCCCTGCCCGAGCTGCTGCGCGACGCCGGCTACCAGACCCTGATGAGCGGCAAATGGCACCTGGGCCTGACCGCCGAACTGGCGCCCCATGCCCGTGGTTTCGAGCGTTCGTTCTCGCTGCTGCCCGGCGCCGCCAACCACTACGGCTTTGAGCCAACCTACGACGAAAACACCCCGGGCCTGCTCAAATCCACCCCGGCGCTGTACATCGAGGACGACCGCTTCATCGACGAGTTGCCCAAGGACTTCTATTCCTCCGACGCCTTCGGCGACAAGCTTCTGCAGTACCTCAAGGAGCGCGACCAGACCCGGCCGTTCTTCGCCTACCTACCGTTTTCCGCGCCGCACTGGCCGTTGCAGGCCCCCGAGGAAGTGGTTGCCAAGTACCGTGGCCGCTATGACGCCGGCCCCGAGGTGCTGCGCCTGGAGCGCCTGGAAAAGCTCAAGCAGCTGGGGCTGATCGAGGCCGATGTGGAACCGCATCCGCTGCTGGGCCTGAGCGCCGAATGGGCGGCCCTGAGCGAGCAGCAGCGCCAGGTTTCCGCGCGGGCCATGGAGGTCTACGCGGCGATGGTCGAACGCATGGACTGGAACATCGGCCGGGTGGTGGACTACCTGCGCAAGCAGGGCCAACTGGACAGCACCTTTATCCTGTTCATGTCCGACAACGGCGCCGAAGGCGCGCTCCTGGAGGCCTTCCCCAAGTTCGGCCCGCAGCTTTTGACCTACCTCAACCAGCACTACGACAACAGCCTGGACAACATCGGCCGCGCCAACTCCTACGTCTGGTACGGCCCGGCCTGGGCGCAGACCGCCACTGCCCCGTCGCGGCTGTTCAAGGCCTTCACCACCGAAGGCGGCATTCGCGTGCCGGCGCTGGTGCATTACCCGCAGCTGTCGCTCAAGGGCCGGATCAGCCATGGCTTCGGCACAGTGATGGACATCACCCCGACCATTCTCGACCTGGCCGGGGTGCGTCATCCGGGCAAGCGCTGGCGCGGCAAGGAAGTGGCGCCGCTGCGGGGCAAGTCGTGGCTGGGCTTCCTCTCCGGCGAGACCGCACAGGTGCATGACGAACACACGGTCACCGGCTGGGAGCTGTTCGGCCGCCGGGCGATTCGCCAGGGCCAGTGGAAAGCGGTGTACATCCCCGGCCCCGTGGGCCCGGCGACCTGGCAGCTGTACGACCTGAGCCAGGACCCGGGGGAGATCCATGACCTGGCGCAGAGCGCGCCGGACAAGCTCAATGCGCTGATCGGCCACTGGCAGCAGTACGTGGAAGAAACCGGGGTGATCCTCAGCGCCTCACCGTTCCAGCCGGATTGATCCCGTAGCCGCTGCCGAAGGTTGCGGCGTCTGCGAAATTGTTATCGCGGGCAAGCCTCGCTCCTACGGATCGGCGTCGTTCATAAATGTCGCGAACGACACAGCTCTGTAGGAGCGAGGCTTGCCCGCGATTGGCCCTCAAATGCGATACATCACGCCCTGACACCCCGCACCACCTGCGCCGCCGCCTGCTCCTTGCGGGTAAAGCGGTTGGCTCGGCCGAAGGTGCCGAAATCGTTGAAGCGCACACCCATCTCGGCCATCACCTTGTGCGCCACCGGCGCGGTCAGCTGGCGGATGTAGAAGGGTTCCTTGACCACGAAATGGTGGATGCCGTGGGTGCTGCCGAAATTGAAGCAGAACGCCTGCAACGGCCACAGCCACCAGGGGTTGAGCACCTGGGTCTGCTGGATCACGTTGCCCGCTTCGATATCGCCGTAGTAGTGCATGTTCGAGCTGACGAAGTGCAGGCAGAAGGTGCGCAGCACATTGGGGCCGATGATCACCACCACAGCGATATCGATCACCTGCATCACCGCCAGGGTGCTGGCCGACCAGTCGATCGGCGCCCCCAGCAGCGCGGCGACGCCGTTGGCGGCCTGGAAGCCGAGAAACACATACCAGGCCCCCCAATGCAGCAACGCCAGCGGCGCGTACACCTTCAGGGTGCGCTTGAGGATGTTGAGCTTGTGCGCCCAGGTCCTGGCGCGCAGGGTGCGGATCAATGACGACATGAGGTTGTCACCGACCATCAGCAGCCGGGCGAGGCCCCAGGGCTCGCCGTTGGTGATGGCGCGCTCCTCCATGTCGGCCTCGGTGCCGGACACCTTGTGGTGATTGAGGTGCAAATGGCGACGGATCCAAGGATTGATGGTGCTCGGCCGCGCCAGCCAGACCAGCGCCAGCATCAGGTTGTGGGGGATGCGCTGCTTGCGGAAATACATGCTGTGGATCAGGTCGTGTTCCAGCTCGTGGGTCAAGGAGGCGAAAAACGCGTTGAGCAGCAGGCAGGCCCACCAGGCCAGGTAGCCGCCGATGTAGAGCGCCGCCGTGCCTATCATCCCGGCCAGGGCCAAGGCCAGGATGCCCGCGCCCAACGCGTCCTGATGCTTGAGCAGCGGGTAGCGCTCGCGCAACTCGACGCCCCTGGCCAGCACCACCTCACGAATATGCGCCGATCGTTGCTGAGCATTCAGCCGGTCGGGACTTGCAGAAGTACCGTGCATGCTTCCATCCTCTGGTTATTGATGTTCGCATCCTGCCCTGCGCCCGCGCGCCGGGCGCTAGCCGCGGACGCCAACCTGTTGACCGGACGCGCCAACCGCCATGACCGAACCCACTTCCCTCGCCAGCTGGACCCGCGCCCTGCGCAAGCAGCTCGATGCCCTGGGCCTCGACAGCACCGCCCTGTGCCACCAGGCCGGCCTCGACCCGCAACTGATGGACGACCCCAACGCCCGCTACCCACTGTCGGGCACTACCCGCCTGTGGCAACTGGCGGTGCAGGCCAGCGGCGACCCGGCCATAGGTTTGCGGGTCTCGCGCTTCGTCAGCCCGACCACCTTCCATGCCCTGGGTTATGCGCTGGTGGCCAGCGGCAGCCTGCGGGAAGTGTTCGAGCGCATCGTGCGTTATCACCAGGTGGTCAGCGATGCCCTGGAACTGGAGCTGACCCGCGCCGAGGACCGCTATCGCTTTCGCCTGAAGGTCCCCGAGGGCAACCCGGAGCCGGCGTTCGAGGCCATCGACGCCTTTGTCGCGATCTACGTGCGCACCTGCCGCAACCGCCTGGGCCGCGACTACGCGCCGCTGGCGGTGTACCTGCGGCGCCCCGAGCCGGCGGACTCCAAGCAATGGCACACGGTGTTTCGCGCGCCGGTGTTTTTCAGCGCCGATGAGGACCGCCTGGAGTTCGGCCTGCACGACTTCGACAGCCACCTGGACGACGCCAACCCGGAGCTGGCCGAGCACAATGAGGCCGTGCTCAAGCGCACCCTGATTCAACTGCAACCTTTGACCTGGGAGCGCAAGGTGCGCGGGGTCATCGAATCCCAACTGCCGGAAGGCGAACCTTCGGCGGAACGGGTCGCCCAGGCCCTGCACCTGAGCCTGCGCAGCCTGCAACGTCACCTGGCGGACGAAGGCTGTCGCTTCGACACCCTGCTCAACGAATGCAGGGAGAACCTCGCCCTGCTGCACCTGCGCGACCCGCAGTGCTCCCTGAGCGAGATCAGTTACCTGTTGGGGTTCGCCGATGCCAGCAGCTTCAGCCGCGCGTTCAAGCGCTGGACCGGGATGACGCCGGGGCAGTTTCGGGATGGGTTGCGTTAGTTGGGAATTGGCGGTGTCGGTACGGGCCTCATCGCGGGCAAGTCGGATCGCCGCCCGCTCGCTCCTACAGAAGCACGCAATCTTCTTTTGTAGGAGCGGCCGGTCGACGCTCGATTGCCCGCGATAGCGATCTGATGGTCAACCCCCGGCCAACGCCCGCAACCGCGCTTCGTCGAGGATCTCGATCTCGCCATACCCCAGCTTGAGAATGCCTTGCCCCTGCAAATCCTTGAGGATCTGGTTGGTGGTCTGGCGCGACAGCGACAGCAGCAGCGCCAACTGCTCCTGGGGCAGGTGCAGGACGCGGCGCGGGGTGTCGGTCTCGCCGTAGCCGCGGGCGATCATCAACAGGCGGTTGGCCACCCGCGCCGGGGCCGGCATCAGGCTCAGCTGTTCGAGGTTGATAAAGGTCAGGCGCAGCTTGTGGCTCATCAGCAACGCCAGCTGCCGCCAGTATTGCGGGTGCTCGTCCAGCAGCTCAAGCAGCGCCGCCTGGGGCACATTGAGCAGGCTGCACTGGCCCACGGCATAGGCGTCATGGGTGCGCGGCTGGCCGTCGAACAGGCTGATCTCGCCGAACCAGTGCGGCGCCTCCACCAGGCTCAGCAGCGCCTCCTTGCCCTCCTCGCTGACCGCGCCGATGCGCACCGTGCCTTCGAGCACCGCGTACAGGCCGCAGGGCGGATCGCCGCGCTGGAACAGGCGCTGGCCCGGCGCCAGCGGGCGCAAACGGGCATTGGCCAGCAGACTATTCTGTAATTGAACGGGCAAGCGGCTGAACCACTGGCCGCTCATCAGGCGCTCGCGCCAGACCTGCATCTTCATCGATAGCGTTATCCACACGGGCAGCGAGCCGATTGTCGCCTAGCTGACAGAGCCGGCAACCGGCGCAGGGCATGATTCGATCACCCTACAGGAGGAACAACAATGAAAAGCCTCGTCGACCATCTCAGTCAATACGCCGCCTACCACCGTGATCCGCGCAACATCGCCAGCCACTTTATCGGTATTCCGCTGATTGTGCTGGCCGTCGCAGTGCTGCTGTCGCGCCCCGCCTGGCCAGTCGCCGGGCTGTGGCTGTCACCGGCGCTGCTGCTGGCCCTGGCGTCATGCTGGTTCTATCTGCGCCTGGAGTTGCGCCTGGGGTTGCTGATGACGCTGCTGATGGGGCTGTCGGTGTGGGCTGGCCATGCACTGGCGCAGCAAAGCACCCTGGTCTGGCTGGCCAGCGGGGTGGGCATGTTCGTGATCGGCTGGGTGATCCAGTTCGTCGGCCATTACTACGAAGGGCGCAAGCCGGCCTTTGTCGACGACGTCTCGGGGCTGATCGTCGGGCCGTTGTTCGTGGTGGCGGAGCTGGCATTCATGCTGGGATTGCGCCAGGCGCTCAAGCATGAGATCGAGGCGCGGGCGGGAGGGGTGAGGGTCAATCCGAAACGCGCGGCCATTTAGATCGTTATCGCGGGCAAGCTCCGCTCCTACAGAAGAAGATTGCATGCTTCTGTAGGAGCGAGCGGGCGGCGATCCGACTTGCCCGCGATGCTTTTGACGTTTAGATATTGGCGACTTTCTGCCAGACCTTGGGCTTGAAGAACAGCGTCTCGCCCTTGACCAGCCCGACCAGGCTGTCATGGTCTTTCACCACTTCGGCCTCGATCAGTTCGCTCTGCCCTTCGACCTTCAAGGTCACCCGGGTGGTGGCGCCCAACGGACGGATATCGCGTACTTCAGCGGCGTGGTGATCGGCCAGTTCGGAACGCGACAGCGACACTTCGTGCGGGCGGAACAACACATGTTTGTCCTCGCCCAGGTGCAGGCGGTTGGAGTCGCCGAGGAAGTGGTAGACGAAGTCGCTGGCCGGGTTCTCGTACACCTCGCCCGGCGAGCCGATCTGCTCGATCACGCCCTTGTTCATCACCACGATACGGTCCGCCACTTCCATGGCTTCTTCCTGGTCGTGGGTGACGAATACCGAGGTCAGGTTGATGTCTTCGTGCAGGCGCGCCAGCCAGCGGCGCAGCTCCTTGCGCACCTTGGCGTCCAGGGCGCCGAAGGGTTCGTCCAGCAGCAACACTTTCGGCTCCACCGCCAGGGCGCGGGCCAGGGCGATCCGCTGGCGCTGGCCGCCGGACAGCTGTTCCGGGTAGCGGTCGGCGAGCCAGTCCAGCTGCACCATGTTCAACAACTCATGGACCTTCTCGGCGATCCTGCTTTCGCTCGGGCGCTGGTTCTTCGGCTTCATGCGCAGGCCGAAGGCAACGTTGTCGAACACGCTCATGTGGCGGAACAGCGCGTAGTGCTGGAACACGAAACCGACGTTGCGATCGCGCACGTCGTGGCCGGAGACGTCCTCGCCGTGGAACACGATGCTGCCGGCGTCCGGGGTTTCCAGGCCGGCGATGATCCGCAGCAGGGTGGTCTTGCCGCAGCCGGACGGGCCCAGCAGCGCCACCAGCTCGCCGCTCTGGATATCCAGGTTGATGCTGTTCAGGGCCTTGAAGGCATTGAAGTTCTTGCTGACGTTACGGACTTCGATCGACATGATTCATTCCTCCGCGGCGCTGGCGCGCAGGCGGTTGATACGGTTTTCGCTCCACTGCTTGAGCAGCAGGATGAAGAGCGCCAGGATCAGCAACAGGCTCGCGACGGCGAACGCGGCGACGTGGTTGTATTCGTTGTAGAGGATCTCGACGTGCAGCGGCAGGGTGTTGGTCACCCCGCGAATGTGCCCGGAAACCACCGACACCGCACCGAACTCACCCATGGCCCGCGCGGTACAGAGCACCACGCCGTAGATCAGGCCCCACTTGATGTTCGGCACGGTCACATGCCAGAACATCTGCCAGCCATTGGCCCCCAACAGCCGCGCGGCCTCCTCTTCCTGGGTGCCCTGCTCCTGCATCAGCGGGATCAGTTCACGGGCGACGAAGGGCACGGTGACGAAGATGGTCGCCAGGACGATGCCCGGCAGGGCGAACACGATCTGGATATCGTGATCCTGCAGCCACGGTCCAAAAAGACCCTGGGCGCCGAACATCAGCACGTAGACCAGGCCGGCGATCACCGGCGACACCGAGAACGGCAGGTCGATCAGGGTCACCAGGATGCTCTTGCCGCGGAAGTTGTATTTGCTCACGCACCAGGCGGCGCTGACGCCGAACACCAGGTTCAGCGGCACCGAGATCAGCACGGCGATCACCGTCAGCTTCAGCGCCGACAATGCGTCCGGCTCGAAGATCGCGGCGAAGAACGCGCCGAGGCCGAGCTTGAGCCCCTGGGACACCACGATAAACAGCGGCAGCAGCAGGAACAGGGCGAAGATCAGCCAGCCGAGGCCGATCAGGATGCGCCGCGAGGTGGCACTGCCACGACGGTCGGCGTTGGCCGAGGAAGCGGCGCTAATGGACGATTGGGACATGGTTCGCGCCTCCTTAAGGTCGTTCGATGCGCCGCTGCAGCAGGTTGATCAGCAGCAACAGGACAAAGGAAACCACCAGCATCAACACGCCGATGGAGGTCGCGCCGGTGTAATCGTACTGGTCGAGCTTGACCATGATCAGCAGCGGCAGGATTTCGGTTTTCATCGGCATGTTGCCGGCGATGAAGATCACCGAGCCGTACTCGCCGACGCCCCGGGCAAAGGCCAGGGCGAAGCCGGTCAGCCAGGCCGGCAGCAGCGCCGGTACCAGGATGTGGCGGAACACCTGCCAGGGCTTGGCGCCAAGGCAGGCGGCGGCTTCTTCGACTTCCCGGGGAATGTCGGCCAGCACCGGCTGTACGGTGCGCACCACGAACGGCAGGGTGACGAAGGTCAGTGCCAGGGTGATACCCAGGGGGGTGTAGGCGATCTTGAACCCCAGGTCGGTGGCGAACTGGCCGACCAGGCCGGTCGGCGCGTACAGCGCGGTCAGCGCGATACCGGCCACGGCGGTGGGCAGGGCGAACGGCAGGTCGATCATCGCGTCGATGATCTTGCGTCCGGGAAAGCTGTAGCGCACCAGCACCCAGGCCAGCAGCGTGCCGATCACGCCGTTGATGATCGCCGCGTACAGCGCCGTGCCGAAGCTCAGCTTGAGCGCGGCAAGTACCCGCGGTGCCGAGACAATGGCCCAGAACTGATCCCAGGTGAGTTGGGCGGCATGCACGAACATCGCCGCCAGGGGTATGAGCACAATCAGGCTGAGGTACACCAAGGTGTAGCCCAGCGTCAGCCCGAAGCCGGGTATGACGGGGGAGATACGACGCGACATAAAAGTCCTTGGTTGACACGCAAAGCCCGGAATCGAATCCGGGCCTATTGCTCTGGCGGTTCGACGAACCCCGGATGCCTTGCAGCCCGGGGCTCGCCACTGAAGATTACTGCGCCTGGTAGATCTGGTCGAACACCCCGCCATCATTGAAGAATTTCGGTTGGGCAGTTTTCCAGCCGCCGAAGTCCTTGTCGATGGTCACCAGGTCCAGTTTCGGGAACTGCTGAGCGTATTTGGCCGCCACATCCTTGTCCCGCGGACGATAGAAGTTCTTCGCCGCGATTTCCTGGCCGGCCGGGCTGTACAGGTGCTTGAGGTAGGCCTCGGCGATCTCAGTGTTGCCCTTTTTCTCGGCGTTCTTGTCCACCACCGCCACGGGCGGCTCGGCGAGGATCGACAGCGAAGGCACGACGATGTCGAACTTGTCGGCGCCGCCGTCTTCCTTCAGCGCCAGGAAAGCTTCGTTTTCCCAGGCCAGCAACACATCGCCCTGACCGTTGTTGACGAAGGTGATAGTCGAGCCGCGAGCGCCGGTATCCAGCACCGGTACGTGCTTGAACAGCTCCTTCACGTATTCCTGGGCCTTGGCTTCGCTGCCGCCGGCTTTCAGGCCATAGGCCCAGGCGGCAAGGAAGTTCCAGCGAGCGCCGCCGGAGGTTTTCGGGTTCGGGGTGATGACCGACACGTCTTTCTTGATCAGGTCGCCCCAGTCCTTGATGCCCTTGGGGTTGCCCTTGCGCACCAGGAACACGATGGTCGAGGTGTAAGGCGTGCTCGCATCCGGCAGGCGCTTTTGCCAGTCGGCCGGCAGGCTCTTGCCGAGCTTGGCGATTTCATCGATGTCGCCGGCCAGCGCCAGGGTCACCACGTCGGCGCGCAGGCCGTCGATCACCGCGCGGCCCTGTTTGCCCGAGCCACCGTGGGATTGCTGGATCTTGACGTTGTCGCCCGGGTGTTCCTTTTTCCAGAAGCTCGTGAATTCGGTGTTGTAGTCCTGGTACAGCTCGCGGGTCGGGTCGTACGACACGTTGAGCAATTCGTAATCCTTGGCAACGGCGGAACCGGCAAAAACGGCGCTGGCGAGGGCGGCCAGGGCATAACGGCGAATCGACGACATGATGGAGCTCCCGAAATTTTTTAATGTGCTGGCATTTTTCTTATGGCGAATCAGGCCCGCATTCGTGGGCGAACGCTGGGGTTCAGGCTGGGGGTCATGGATGACGCCCTCCGGTTGTCCAGTCGGGCCTCTCGTGGCGAGAGGTAGTGCGGAATTCAGCTTGGTTTATTGCCAGGGTTTTGCAGGCGGAATTTTTCCTTGCGTTCGATCTGCACGACCTGGGCGTTGTGCACGGTGATTTCCACCGCGCCGAAACGCAGGTCGCGCAATGCGCTTTGAATCTCGCGCAAGATGGTTTGTTCGTCCTGGCCGTCAACGCTACGAAGAGATGCGCTCATGGTGTTGCTCCTGAATGAGATGTGCCTGGCAGTGGCGGCACTGCTTGCGGCGTGAGGGCAATAGTAGATAGGCGCAGATATTCTTAAAAATACTATTTAAGAATGTTTATATAACCAGAAGAAATTATTTGAATTGACGCGGGGTTGCGTGGGAATCGGCGCTGATTGCAGCGCCAACCCGCCTCTTGCAGGAGCGAGGCTTGCCCGCGATGGCGGCCTGCCTGATACACCGCGGCGCCTTGATCGCGAGCAAGCTTCGCTCCTACAGAAGCAGCGTCTGGCAGGTTTCTGCGGATCTGTAGGAGCCGATGCCCCGACAGGGGCGCCGATCAGTGGATCTGCGGCGCCCGGCCCCATTCCAGTTGCGCCGCCGGCACCGGGCGGCCGAACCAGTAGCCCTGGCCCAGGTCGCAACCCTGGTCGAGGAGGAACCGCGCCTGTTCCACCTGTTCGATGCCTTCGGCGTGCACCTGCATGCCCATGCTCTGGGCCAGGGCGATGATCACCCGGGAGATCGCCGCGTCGTCTTCGTCCCATGGCAGGCCGGCGACAAAACCCTGGTCGATCTTCAGCTTCTGCACCGGCAGGCGCTTGAGCCGCAGCAGCGAGGAATAACCGGTGCCGAAGTCGTCGATGGCCAGGCGCAGCCCCAGTTCGCGCAGGCGGTGCATCTGCTCCAGGGCGACTTCCGGGTCTTCCATCACCGCGCTTTCGGTGACTTCCAGTTCCAGGTAGGCGGGGTCGAGGCCGGTGTCGTGCAACACCTGGGCCACCTGCTGGTACAGCTCGCGGCGGGCGAACAGGCGGCTGGAAACGTTCACCGCGACGAAGGACAACTCCATGCCGGCCGCCTGCCATTGGCACATCTGCCGACAGGCCTGCTGCATGACCCAGGCATCGATCTCGGCGATCAGCCCGGTGCGCTCGGCAATCGGAATGAACTCGCCAGGCGGCACCAGGCCACGTTGCGGATGCTCCCAGCGCACCAGCGCCTCGACCCCGACCAGGCGGCTGCTGGCGAGGTCGTGCACCGGCTGGTAGAACACCCGCAGCTCCTGCTGCTCCAGGGCGCGGCGCAATTCGAAGGCAATCTCCACCCGTTGCTGGGCGTGGGCCGTCAGTTCCTCGGTGTACAGCGCGTAGCTGTCGCGCCCGGCGCTCTTGGCCTTGAACAGCGCCGTGTCGGCATTGCGCAACAGTTGCTCGGCGCTCAGGGCATCGCTGGGGAACAGGCTGATGCCAATGCTGGCATTGATGAACAGCTGATTCTCGTCCATCAGGAACGGCTGCTTCACCCCGTCGATGATGCGCTGCGCCAGCACCGCGGCCTGCCCCGGTTGCCCGCAGCTCTCGACCAGCACGGCGAACTCGTCGCCGCCCAGCCGCGCCAGGGTGATGCCCGGGCCGAACATGCCTTGCAGGCGTTGGGCCACGGCCTTGAGCAGGCGGTCGCCGACATTGTGCCCAAGGCTGTCGTTGATCATCTTGAAGTGATCCAGGTCGACCATCAGCAGCGCGCAGCCACGCTTGTGGATCTGCGCCGACGCCAGGGCCTGCTCGGCGCGGTCGGTGAACAGCAGGCGATTGGGCAGGTCGGTCAGCGGGTCGTGGTGCGCCAGGTGGGCCAGTTCATGTTCGGAATCCTTGATCGCGCTGATGTCGGAAAACACCGCGACATAGTGGCTGAGCTGGCCGTCGTCATCGCGGATGGCGCGGATGGTCTGCCACTGTGGGTAGATTTCGCCGCATTTGCGCCGGTTCCAGATCTCGCCGCTCCACTCGCCTGTGGCATTCAGCGAATCGAACATGGCCTGGTAGAAATCCGCCGTGTGGTGCCCGGACTTGAACATGCTCGGCTGGCGGCCCAGCACCTCCTCGCGCTGATAGCCGGTGATCTCGATGAACGCGCGGTTCACATGGACGATCTGGCCCCGGCGGTCACTGACCAGCACCCCTTCGCGGGTGCAATCGAACACGGCGGCGGCCTGGCGTAGACGCTCGCGGTCCTCGCGCTGGTGAAGCAACCAGGCGTCGGCGCCCAGCAAACGCAACAGACGGCCCCGCGCGATGAAGATCAGGGCGGCGCTGAGCAGCGCCCAGACGTACCCGTTGATCAGTTGCCAGCGCGCCAGATCGTTCGACTCATCGAAGAAACTGCTCAATAAATGACCACTGAACTGCAGCCACAACACAGACAGCAAGAGGTAGAGCAGGGCTGCGCGCAAAGCGTCGCGAGAAGAAACCGACATAAGGTCGTCAATGTCCTTACGGAAAGCTAGGGATTATAGAGGAAGAAACATCTCGCCACTCTTATCTGAAAGGGCGACTGGTTTTCTCTGTGGGCTTGGTGATAATGCGACTGCTGTTTTTTCTTTATCGAGGGCCCTACAGCCTATGTGGTACGAAGGTTTTCTAGGCTTGTCGGCCTGGCAACTGGTAGCAGTCACCCTGTTAATGACTCACGTGACCATCGTTGGGGTCACGGTTTACCTGCATCGCTATTCAGCCCACCGCTCCCTGGAGCTCAACGCCGGCCTGAAACATTTCTTCCGCTTCTGGCTGTGGCTGACCACGGCGCAGAACACCCGCGAGTGGACCGCCATCCACCGCAAGCACCACGCCAAATGCGAAACCGCGGACGACCCTCACAGCCCGGTGATCAAGGGCCTGTCCACAGTGCTGCGCAAAGGCGCCGAGCTGTACCGCGAAGAGGCGAAAAACCCGGAAACCCTGCGCATCTACGGCAAGAACTGCCCGGACGACTGGATCGAGCGCAACCTCTACTCGCGCTACAAGCTGGGCGGCGTGGCGCTGATGGCGGTGATCGACCTGCTGCTGTTCGGCACCATCGGCATCACCATCTGGGCGATCCAGATGATGTGGATCCCGTTCTGGGCCGCCGGGGTGATCAACGGCCTGGGCCACGCGGTCGGCTATCGCAACTTCGAATGCCGCGACGCGGCGACCAACCTGGTGCCCTGGGGCATCCTGGTCGGCGGCGAAGAGCTGCACAACAACCATCACACCTACCCCAACTCGGCCAAGCTGTCGGTGAAGAAGTGGGAGTTCGACCTGGGCTGGGCCTGGATCAAGGTGTTCAGCTTCCTGCGCCTGGCCAAGGTGCAGCGTGTGGCGCCGATCGCCCATCGGGTCGAAGGCAAGGGCCACCTGGACATGGACACGGCGATGGCGATCCTCAACAACCGTTTCCAGATCATGGCCCAGTACCGCAAGCTGGTGATCGCGCCGCTGGTCAAGCAGGAGCTGGACAAGGTCGATCACTCGGTGCGCCACCAGTTCCATCGCGCCAAGCGCCTGCTGTCGCGGGAGACCAGCCTGCTGGAAGAGCGTCACCATGCGCGCATCCAGAACATGCTGGAGCACAGCCAGGCCCTGAAAGTGATCTACGAAAAACGCCTGGCGCTGCAACAGATCTGGGCCAAGACCAGCTCCAACGGCCACGACATGCTGGCGGCGATCAAGGACTGGGTCCACGAAGCCGAGGCCAGCGGGATCCAATCGCTGCGCGACTTCGCCAGCCAGTTGAAAACCTACTCGCTGCGCCCCGCCAGCGCCTGACGCTGGCCCGTTCACCCGCCACGGCAAGCTCATCTGCCGTGGCCGGTGGGCTCGCTACCCTCCCCGCCCCATGAGTTCCAGCCCGTCATCCACGGCAGCGTGACCGCCCAGCGGGTGCCGGCTTCCAGACCACGGAAACCGGGAACTTCGTCGCCAATCCCCTATCTCAAGCAACACTTCGCCATCCAGGCGGGCTTTCTGTGGCCGCTTCGTTTCCCGAGCGGCGTGCGCTTTGAGATCGGTGCCGATGGCCAACAAGAACCCACAACTCCCATCCGCTTTGCCCCAGTGGCCCGAGGCCGCGCAAACCCTGATGGCGCTGATGCATGCCCAGGGCGAGGTCGCCCGGCTGACGGAACGCGAACAGCTGTTCAGCTCGTTGCTGGTCAGCGTCAATGCCGTGCTCTGGGCTTTCGACTGGGAAGCCCGCCAGGTGCTTTATGTCAGCCCGGCGTATGAGCGCATCTTCGGCCGCTCCGCCGGCCTGCTGCTGGCCGACGCCAACGAATGGCGCGACAGCGTCTACCCCGACGACCTCGAATACGCCGAGCGGACCCTGGCCCAGGTGCTGGAAAAAGGCGCGGTGGAAGACCGCGAATACCGCATCATCGACGCCCAGGGCCAGGTCCGCTGGCTCAGCGACAAGTGCTTCATCAATCGCAATGCCGCCTCCGGGGACCGGGTGATCATCGTCGGCCTTGCCGAGGACATCACCGAGAAAAAGCACCTGGAGACCGAGCTGCAACGCCTGGCCACCACCGACGTGCTGACCCAGAGCAGCAACCGCCGGCACTTCTTCGAATGCGCCAACCGCGAATTCGAGCAGGCGCGCCAGCAAGGCACGCCGCTGGCCTTCCTGTTGCTGGATATCGATGACTTCAAGGTGGTCAACGACACCTACGGCCACCCCGAGGGCGACAACGTCTTGCAACGCATCGCCGAGACCGGCCGCGCCACCCTGCGCCGTGGCGACCTGTTCGGGCGTATCGGCGGCGAGGAGTTCGCCGCCCTCTTCCCCGGCTGCGCCCCGGACATGGCGCGCCAGGTTGCCGAACGCCTGCAGCGGGAAATCCAGCGCCTGACCTTCAGCCATGACGAGGCGCAGTTCAGCATCACCGTCAGCCAGGGCCTGACCAGCCTCACCGCCGAGGACAAAAACCTCGACAGCCTCTTCGCCCGCGCCGACGCGGCGATGTATGAAGCCAAGCGCCAGGGCAAGAACCGGATCGTTTCGGGGTAGACGGCCTCTGTAGCCGCTGGTCGAGGTATCAACCTTTGCGCAGGCGGCTCAGCTCCGGCAGGCCGATCTTGAGCAGGCGCGCGGTCTTGCTGTTGGCCAGCTCTTCGAGGCCCTCGGACGGTTGCAGGCGGGCGAGCTGGGCGGACAGGTTCATCACCAACGCCTCGCGGGAGTAAACCCCGCCACCGAGCTGGTAGACCGAGGCAATCAGCTCGCGCAGTTCCAGCGGCAGGCGCCAGCGGGTGCGCAGGGCCGAACCATAGGCCGCGCCGAACTGGGCCAGGGCATCGCCGACCTCTTCCATGTCGTCCAGCGCGCCACCGGCCTGTTTCCACTCCTGCAGGCAGCTCAGCAACGCCAGATCCCCCAGGCGATGCAGCAGGCCGGCGCAGTAGCAGCGCTCCTGGTCCAGGTCCAGCAAGCGGGCCAGGGTCCGGCCGTACTCCGCGGTGTGCAGCGACAGCTCCCAGTAACGCTCGGCGTAATCGCCCAGGGCCGGGTCGCTCAGGCGTGCGCTGCGCTTGAGCGCCAGGCCGAGAATCAGGTTCATGCTCTGCCCGGAACCCAGCCGCTGCAGCGCCTGGGCCAGGGTCTGCACGGCACTGCCATGGTGCTGGGCGGCGCTGTTGGCCGCGGCGATCAGCACCGCGGTGATCTGCGGGTCGGTACGCACCTCGTCTTCCAGCAGCTTGAGATCGAGACCGTTGGGGTTGAGGCTGCGTTTCACCGCCAGCTGCACGTCGGCGAGCAACGGCGCACCCTCGGCCAGCTCGCGGCGACGCTCGAGAAAGGTCCACAGGGTCATGCCCGGCGCCAGGGCCGGGATCTCGCACGACACTTCCTGGCCGGCATCCAGCAGCAGGTCCTGCAGGCGCTGGGTCAGGCCTTCCATGTTCAGCGGCTTGGTCAGGTAGGCCGTCGGCGCCAGCGGCAAGGCTTCGCGCACGCTGGCGCTGTCGCTGCGATTGCTGATGAGGATGAAAGGCAGCACCGGGTTACGCCTGCGCTGGCGTACGCTGCGCAGCAAACCCAGTCCGTCGACACCGGGCAACTCCCAGTCGGCGATCACCAGGTCATAGGGTTTTTCGGCCAGCAGTTGCAGGGCTTCCTGACCGTCGGCGCACACATCCAGCCGCGCATCGCAACGTACATTCAGCAACACCTGCTTGAGCAAATCGCGCGACCAAGGGTCCGCCTCGGCAATCAACACTCGCGGTACAGCGGGTAAATCCACAGCAGTCATGCAGCACGCTCCCTGGGCAATCCTTTGCACCTTAGTCAATGCCGAGGCTTCCATACAGCGCAAATGCACTGCGCATCCTCGATCGGCACAAAAAAACCCGCCGAGGCGGGTCTTTTTGTCAATCAGGTCACAGGCGGGATCAGAGTTCGGAGAAGCACTCTTCGATGATCGCCAGGCCCTTGTCCAGCTGCTCGTCCGGCGAGGTCAGCGGAACCAGCACGCGCAGGACGTTGCCGTAGGTACCGCAGGACAGCAGGATCAGGCCCTTGTCGCGCGCCTTGGCAACAACCTGTGCCACGGCAGCTGCGTTCGGCTTGTGGCTGTCGCCGTTCTCGAACAGCTCGACCGCGATCATCGCGCCCAGGGCACGCACGTCGCCGATCACCGGGTACTTGGCCTGGATGGCCTTGAGGCCGGTCACCAGACGCTCGCCGACCGCCTTGCAACGGTCCAGCAGGTGCTCTTCCTCGAACACTTCCATCACGGCCAGGGCCGCGGCGCAGGCGATCGGGCTACCGGCGTAGGTGCCGCCCAGGCCGCCTGGCGCGATGGCGTCCATGTATTCGGCCTTGCCGCAGACACCGGCCAGCGGGAAGCCGCCAGCGATGGACTTGGCGAAGGTGGTCAGGTCGGCGGCAACGCCCATCTGCTCCATGGCGAAGAAGGTGCCGGTACGGCCAGCGCCGGTCTGCACTTCGTCGGCGATCAGCAGGATGCCGTGCTGGTCGCACAGCGCACGCAGACGCTTCATGAACTCTTTAGGCGCGACGTAGAAACCGCCTTCGCCCTGTACCGGCTCGATGATGATCGCGGCGATGTCACGTGGCTCGGCGTCGTTCTTGAAGATGCGCTCGATGCTGGCGATCGAATCGTCGATGCTCACACCGTGCAGCTCGTTCGGGTACAGCGCGCGGAAGATGCCGCCTGGCATCAGGCCCATGCCGGCCGAGTAAGGCACGACCTTGCCGGTCAGGCCCAGAGTCATCATGGTGCGGCCGTGGTAGGCGCCGGTGAAGGCGATCACGCCGGCGCGGCCAGTGGCGGCACGGGCGATCTTCACGGAGTTTTCCACGGCTTCGGAACCGGTGGTCACCAGCAGGGTTTTCTTGGCGAAATCGCCCGGCACCTTGGCGTTCACTTTTTCGCACAGTTCCACGTAAGGCTCGTAGGCCAGGACCTGGAAGCAAGTGTGGGTCAGCTTGTTCAACTGCTCGGTCACCGCGGCGACGACTTTCGGGTGCAGGTGGCCGGTGTTGAGTACGGCGATACCGCCGGCGAAGTCGATGAACTCGCGACCTTCAACGTCGGTTACCGTGGCGTTCTTCGCGGAATCGGCGAAGATCGGGTGAATCTGGCCAACACCGCGCGGTACGGCGGCTTCACGGCGTTTCATCAGGGATGCGTTGGTCTTGCTCATAGTGTCCTCATTCGCCGCTCATCGGTCGGCGTGGTTCAAGGATGACGTGGCGGGGAGGCAACCGCGGCAGCATGCGATGATCGACTGCCCCGGCTATCCCGGCCACTACTGAAATATCGTTTACAGCACGCCAGGGGACAGCGCTCTCGTGCCCCTGGCGTTTAAAACCATGCCTTGGCGCGGGTATCAGATGCCCAGGCAGAGGTATTTGATTTCCAGGTAATCCTCGATGCCGTACTTGGAGCCTTCACGGCCCAGGCCCGAAGCCTTGATGCCACCGAACGGCGCGACTTCGTTGGAGATCAACCCGGTGTTGACGCCGACCATGCCGTATTCCAGGGCTTCGGCCACACGGAACACACGGCCCAGGTCGCGAGCGTAGAAGTACGAGGCCAGGCCGAACTCGGTGTCGTTGGACATCGCGATCACTTCGGCTTCGTCCTTGAAACGGAACAGCGGCGCCAGCGGACCGAAGGTTTCTTCCTTGGCCACGGCCGCGTCTTTCGACACGTTGACCAGGATGGTCGGCTCGAAGAAGTTGCCTTCCATCGGCTTGCCGCCGGCCAGCAGGGTCGCGCCTTTGCCCAGGGCGTCGGCGATGTGTTCCTGGACCTTGGCCACGGCTTTTTCGTCGATCAGCGGGCCGGTGGTGGTGCCCTCTTCCAGACCGTTGCCGATCTTCAGCTTGGTCACCGCGGCCTTGAGCTTCTCGGCGAAAGCGTCGTAGACCGAATCCTGGATGTACAGACGGTTGGCGCAGACGCAGGTCTGACCGTTGTTGCGGTACTTGGAGATGATCGCGCCTTCGACGGCCTTATCCAGGTCCGCGTCGTCGAACACGATGAACGGAGCGTTACCGCCCAGTTCCAGGGAGACTTTCTTGATGTCCTTGGCGCATTCGGCCATCAGCTGGCGACCGATTTCGGTCGAGCCGG
Organism: Pseudomonas sp. GW460-12-10-14-TSB1; assembly: GCF_017349775.1. NCBI lineage: Bacteria > Pseudomonadati > Pseudomonadota > Gammaproteobacteria > Pseudomonadales > Pseudomonadaceae > Pseudomonas > Pseudomonas sp. GW460-12-10-14-TSB1. Next base: position 40,471 of record NZ_JACNAC010000039.1, on the reverse strand, counting down.
TGAAGGACAGCTTGCGCACGATCGGGTTGCTGGTCAGCTCGCCGCCGATGTCGCCAGCGCTGCCGGTGACCACGCTCAGCACGCCTTTCGGGATGCCGGCACGGTGCGCCAGCTCGACCAGGGCCAGGGCGGAGAACGGGGTCTGCGAAGCCGGCTTGATCACCATGGTGCAGCCAGCAGCCAGGGCCGGGCCGGCCTTACGGGTGATCATCGCCGCCGGGAAGTTCCACGGGGTGATGGCCGCGGTCACGCCGATCGGCTGCTTGATCACGATCAGGCGCTTGTCCGGCTGGTGGCCGGGAATCACGTCGCCATAGATGCGCTTGGCTTCTTCGGCGAACCATTCGATGAAGGAAGCGGCGTAGGCGATTTCACCCTTGGCTTCGGCCAGTGGCTTGCCCTGCTCCAGGGTCATCAGGCGACCGAGGTCGTCCTGGTTTTCGATCAGCAGCTCATACCAGCGACGCAGCTTGGTCGCCCGCTCCTTGGCGGTCAGCGCGCGCCAGGCCGGCAGGGCCTTGTCGGCGGCTTCGATGGCGCGGCGGGTTTCAGCGGCGCCCATCTTCGGCACGGTGCCGAGGATTTCGCCCGTTGCCGGGTTGTTCACTTTGATGGTCTGGCCGTTATCCGCGTCGACCCAAGCCCCATCGATGAAGGCTTGCTGGCGGAACAACTGGGCGTCTTTAAGCTGCATGTCGGTTTCCTTAACAGCACCGCGCGGGGCGGAGCGAATTGTGATTGTTGAAAGGCGCCTTGACAGGCTGCCGTCAGGAAAAACTGTTACCGGGCTCAAGCACAGAAATAGCGCATATCAGAATAGACGTGCGGGTCGGCTCTCAGACAAGAGCGTTTGAAATCTCAAACGAATCCTAGGGTCAACCGGGGGACAGGGCAATAGGCTGTTCGAAAAAAAGAACGAAAACGCCGCTTTGGCAGAATCTTTCGGATCAACGACACCGCCCCGGCGGTTGGGGGCAGACGCCCCCTGCAGGAGCGAGCTTAGCTTGCTCGCGATAAAGAACACCCTCCAATACCGATGTTGACCGTCAGGCCGCCATCGCGAGCAAGCGCGCTCCTACAAAGGGGTTGGGCTTGTGTTGCCCAAACGCAAAAAACCCCGCAGCCGGAAGGCTGCGGGGTTTTCTCAGGGCCAGGTCTTAAGTGAACGACTTGAGGATCGTCAGCAGGCTGGCGAGGTTGTCGCCAACACCGCCCTGGGCCATTTTCTCGGTGGCCGCCGCGCCCGCGGTGGTGTTGACGCTGTAGATCTGCATCACGCCCTGGTTGGTCGCCGCCTGGGCCAGGGTGTTTTGCTGTTGCTGGGCCGAGACCGAGTTCTGGAACAGGATCGCTACGGATTGCCCCAGGGACTGGTAGATGGTGCCCATCGACATGGCCGGCGCTTCGGCCACGACCTTGACGTTGGTTTGGGTGACGGCATCGGTGATTTGCGGACTGACTGTACTCATAGATGAAACTCCTTATTAAGAAAGAACAACTTCCGTTAGCGCTCGCCCGATCAAGGGTTGAACGATTTGAGGACCGTCAGCAGGCTGGTCAGGTTGTCGGCCACGCCGCCCTGGGCGACTTTTTCGGTAGCCGCCGCGCCTGCGGTGGTATCGACGCTGTAGATCTGCATCACGCCCTGGTTGGTGGCGGCCTGGGCCAGGGTATTTTGCTGCTGCTGGGCGGAAACAGCGTTCTGGAACAGAATCGCCGTCGCCTGGCCCATGGACTGGTAGATGGTGCTCATCGCCATCGCTGGGGATTCGGCCACCACTTTGACGTTGGTCTGGGTGACCGCGTCGGTAATTTGCTCGTTGACTAATGGCATGGTTCAACTTCCTTTGTTTAGTACACGGCGGGTTCCGTGTTAACCAATGAACGTGGCAAAACCCAGGCTGTGAACGAGCAAATGCTCAATGGTCCTCCGGCGCGTCGCCTGCCTGGTCGATACGGGAAAGCACCGCCTCGACCTGCTGCACCAGCCCCAGCATCCGCGCTTGCACGGCTTCCTCGACGGTCTGGCGGATCAGTTGGTTCTGCGCGCTGCTGAGCATCCGCACAGGCTCCTCCTGCGCATCGATAACCGTTGCCTGTTGCTTGGCCGCCAGCCACTGGCGGATCACTGCTTCGCGCTGCTGGGGACTGCCCAGCAGGCTGCTTTCGCTGACCCTGGCCTGCTCCATCAAGTCGCGGGTGCGTTGTCTCTCGTTCTCGATCAGGTGCTGGGTCTGGTTGAGCACCCGCTCCATGACACCCGTGCGCGGCTCGCTGCGCATCCAGGCTTCGAGAATCTGCTTTTCACCCGCGGACAGGCTCAGGTTGAGCGCATCGGCCAATTGATAAAGACTCGCTAGCGAGTCGGCATTTTCCTGGGGCATCTCGGCCTCCTCCTTGCTCATTAAAGAACGTGCTGCTGCCCAGTCCCGGAGGGGTTCCGGGACTGGGTGCTCATGACGCCAGGACGGCGTGAATCAGGACGGCGGCGCGCCGCGATTGGCCAGGGTGTTGCTGTACTTGGCGATGCTCTCGTCGATCTTGTCGATGGCAATACCCGCCGCTGTCGCCTCCAGAGCACCGGCCGCGGCAGCAACGGCGGCCGCCGCCCCCACCAGCAGGTCGGTGGCCAGGGCGCCCAAGGCATCCTCGGCGGCTTTTTCGGGATGGTTTTCGACGATGTTTTTCGTCATCTGCTCGAGCAATACCGCCTGGGCCGCCAGCGCCAGCTTGCTGACCCCGTCGAAATAGCCCGCCGCCGACTGCGCGACCAGGCCGGCGGCCTGGCTGATCATCATGTCCGGGGCAATGGCGATCTGCGCCGGGGCATAGCTGAAGGTCTGCGCGTTGGTGAACTCCACCGCCTCGACGATCTGGCTGTTCAGCGCATCGGTACTGCCAGTCGGCGGCGCCGCGACCTGGACCATCATGTGGTCGTTCATGCGGTCCATCACCGTGCGCGGCGACTTGGCGGGAGTGCTGGGTGGCGGGGAGGTGCCCCTTGTAGTGGGATCAGCAACCTGGGGCCCCGCAGCCGTAGGCTCGGCGGTTTCGGGAGTGCTCGGCTTGGGATCGCTTGGCTCGGGATCGCTTGGCTTGAGATTGGCCGCCTCAGGGTCGGTCGCCGGCGTGGCGTCAGTCTCCGGCTCGGCGGCGACAGCAGGTTTTTTCTTGAACCAGAACATGAGGTATCTCCCCAGGCGTCAGGCCTTCTCGCCGATCTGCATGATCAGCGACACAGCCTTGGAGATCACCGCGTTGGAGATCTGATTCAACGCCTGCTGGCTGTTGACCGCATTCTGCAGGGACAACCCCGCCGAATGACTGGCCACCTGGTACAGCGAAGCAATGGCCTGGGCCGGAGCCTCGGCCACCACCTTGACGTTGGTTTGCGTTACAGCGTCGGTAATCTGGCTGTTGACCTCTGGCATACATCTCTCCTTGATGGAAGACGCCAGCGCAGGCGCGCTGGCGGTGAACTCGTCGACGGTTTCAGGTGCTCATGAAACAAGAACGCCTGACACCCGTCGCTGTGAATGCAAAAGCACTTTCAGCGCAGCGCCGCTCGCAGCAACTGCACGCGCTTGCGCACCAGAGGCTGGGTAATGCCCAGCTCGGCGGCGATCTGCGGGTATGGCAACTCCTCGACAAAACGCATTTCAAACAACCGCCGCTGGAGCAATGGCAACTGCTCCACGCGATTGCCCAACTGCAGCAGTCGTTCGAGCTGCTCGGTGCACTCGAACACCGATAGGCAAGGCGCGGCGAGCAGGGCCTGGTGATCGTGCTCAAGATCGATCGAGTGATCGAACAGCTGCCCTTCACGCTTGCTGCGCCGCAGGCTGTCGAGAAAGACGTGGTCCAGCACCAGAAACAGAAAGCCCTGCGGCTCTCGGATGCGTTCCGGGGAACGCCTGAAGAACAGCAGGGCTTTGACGGCCGTATTGGACAGCCACTCCTGGGCCAGGGCCAGGTTGCCCCTGGCTCGCCGGTTGGCCCGGCGCATCAGCTCGGGGTACACCGCTCGCCAGCTTGCCTCGAACAACCGATCGACCGCCGCCACTTCACGAAAAGATCCCATCGCCAGCACTCCCTGTGCATTCCTTGATGAGCCGACAGTCTCTGATCGCGCACCAGGCGTTCGCTGTTACCTGGGGAACAGTTGGAAAATTAATTCAGCGAGTAGGCCTTGCGCCGCAGATGCTCGACATCGTTGATCACCAGCCGACCGCTCTGGCAGCTGATCACCCCCGAACGCCGCCACAGCTGCAACTGGACATTCAGCTTCGGCCGGCTGGTGTTGAGCATCGCGGCCAGGATGCCCTGGTTGCGCGGAACCGACGCACAGGTCACCGGGGCCAGCTCGAAATCATCGATATTGGCCAGCAGAAAGCGCGCCAGCCGCGACTCCAGGCGGTGCAGGCAAACCAGTTCGAGCAACTCGAGGATCTTCATCAGGCGCGTCATCAGCAGCATCAGGACCCGCTGCCAGAACAGCGGCTCCTCGTACAACGCCCTGAAATGCCGCTGCCCCAACAGCAGCACCCGGGTCGGGCCGCAGGCGAAGGCCGAGTTTTCCCGGGCGTGGCCCTCGATCAGCGCCGACTCGCCCACCACCTGGCCGACACTGGCGCTGCCGACAATCTGCTCGCGCCCATCGGGGCCATGAATCACCGAATACACCTGGCCCTCGACCACCAGCGCGATGAAATCCAGCGCCTCGCTCTTGAGATAAAGCACCTCCCGGTCACTCAAGGTGCGCTCCACCGCATGGGTGGCGACATAACGAATCAGATGGTCCGGCAGCCCCCTGAACAGATCGGAGCGTGCCAGCAGGGTTTGACGCAACGAGAGATCGAGCATTACCACGCCTTTTGAATGCATGCGTTCGCCTTGACTGGCAGGAAATCGCTGCGCGGGCGCGCAACGGGTTAGAGCGCGTGAAGCCATAGAGCAAAGCAAACAAAGGGACGTCTGGCGGGAGGACTTGTGAACAGGGCGAAGGGGCTTTCGGGTATCGAAAAGGACAAGATAAACAACGAGGCGACGACCAACCATCACGCGGAAAAAAACCGCATGGACGCCCCAAGCCGACATGGGTATGATGTCGCCCGCACTGCACTCGTAGCTCAGCTGGATAGAGTACTGCCCTCCGAAGGCAGGGGTCGTGGGTTCGAATCCCGCCGAGTGCGCCAGCTAGAAACGCAAAAGCCCCAGGTCGCATGGCCTGGGGCTTTTTCGTTTCCATCCGTTGAGTCGATCGAAGAATCATCGAGGCGTGTGTCGACCCACGCCTCGCGGACAGGAGGTCCCGATGCTGCGCCATCCTTTGCTCAACCAGCCCTACCAGCCGGACCTGCGCGCCTGGATCGGCTGTTTCATCGGCTATGACATGCCCCCGGCCCTGGATGCCGAGCTGAGCCGCTACGACCCCAACGACCCCGATGACCGCGAACACCTGATCCGCCATTACTGCCTGGCGCGCGTCAACGCCCAGGAGAACTTCCGTCACCGACAGCAGCGGATGGAGGTCCTGCAAGCGGCCCTGGACGACCCGGACTTCGACTTCGAGGAGGTTTGGGAGCCCATTGAGGACGACTACGAATGCGATCAATGGCCCGCCGGCTGGCCGGCGCAGATCGACGACAGCCAGGACTTCTTTCAACGCCTGCTCCTGGCGGCCCGGCAGCTGTGGCACGACGACCTGGTCCGCGCCCGGTTGCCGTCCCTGGCCGAATGCCGGGCGATCCCGGCGCGGGATCGCGGCTCCCGCGACTGGCTGTTCAGCGTCAATAATCCCCAAGCCTGGAAAGCCGTATTCGATGTAGCGGCCACGCCCTACGACCTGCACACCCCGGGCCCACAGTTCCAGGGCGAACAACTGAGCCTGCAGTTGGCGGGCTCATTGCCGCGCCAGTCCCTGCCATCCATCTGGCCGGCCAGCCAGGCGCTGACCCACTGCCGCCTGGACCTGAAGATCCAGGGCATCAGCGAACTGCACGTCAGCGGCACGCGTTTCGATGGGCGTATGCGCACCCAGCTCACACGCTTGCAGCCTGGTTATTACCTGCGCCTGGACATCGGCTTCGACTGTGTCATCGAATGCGTGGCGCAGTCCGTCAGCATCGCCAATGTCCAAGGCTCACGAGAGGAAGAGCAGCATGAGCAGCAACTTTGAACGGGCCCTGGCGCGCCAGGAAATACCGCAATTCTTTCGCGGCCAGGGCGAGTACCTGACCCGGGACGGCGATTGGGACGAGCACCTGTTCTGCATCAACTGGCCCGGGATATTCGCCTACCTGCGCGATAACGCCGACGGCGAGCAGCGGTTGAGCGCCAGCTTCGAGCTCTATGTGTACAGCATCGAGGAAAGCTTCGAGGACTGCTTCGGCCTGCGGGAAAACCTGTTCGGCTACTACTCGACCCGGGCCCGCTGGGCACCCGCCAGCGCCGACCTGCTGGCGCAGCTGCCAGCCCCTTGCCGACGACGGATAGTCCAGCGCCTGAGCTGGTATCGCTGGCAGCTGGAAAATCACGCCCGACTGCTGCCGGAACGGGCCCGGCGCATGGCCGAAGACGGTGCCGCCGCCGAGTTCATCAACCTGCCCGCTTCGCCCTACGCTTGAACGCGCCTGCCGCCGGTTGTTGATCATTCAAAGATATTTTTGCTCCCGTCAGCTGAAATTGACCGAAGGGCTGTGCAAGAAGCCCTTCGTGAAACTCAAGTTCAATTAACACCTCGTCGCGCCACCTCCAATAAATCCACCCCTTCCCTGAGCAACAAATAAGCCGCGTTGGTCAGCCGATAAAGATCACCATCCTCGATGCCCTTGATCGTCACCGAGGTGAGGCTTTCCAAAAGGTCCGTCCCTGCCTTGATACGGGCATGGGCGCAATCAAGCACGGAGGCTACAGGGGCGTGGCTATCAATCAGCGTTACCTGGCAATCGGGGTGATTGGTATTGAAGGGGAGGTACTGGCTCATAAGTCATTCCTGTTTGGCGAACAGCGCGATCAAGTCCAAAAATCCGCTAGCTGATTCAGCTACAACGGGTCACGAACAAACACCTAACTTAAAAGCCGGATCGCCAAATCCGGTCGCTGATTTTTCAGCAACAGGGAAACTATAGGGATTGAGGCTTGGGAGGAGCAAAGCGGATTGGCTGCATTCGTTGTGAGGTATTTCGCTTCTTGCTAAAGCCTTTTCTCCCCGAAAACCCTTTAGGTGTCTCCGATCTTTTTTGCGATGATGCCTGCGCGCTGCCCGCTACCGAGCGGAGACCCGCCTTTTCTCGCCAGACTCATGGAAGACCACACACGATGAATATCTCGAACCTTTCCGGAAATACCGCGCCATCTCACCAGGCGCGTTATTACTACGGGCCCAACTACAAGAAAATGACCCTGGCGGGCCTGGTCTTCGGTGGGCTTTCGCTGTTCGCGGTGTTCGGCACACCCAGCGAGAACAACAGCATGATCCGGCTGATAGAAGCCCTGGGGCTCAATGGTCATCTGGTCATGCAACTGCTTGGCCTCGTGGGCGTGGCCATGACCGTCGCCGTCGCGGGTGCGTTGATCTTCCTGCGCGGTGCCGGCAATCGTTATGTGGTGCTGACAGATAAGAAGCTGGTCGCCCCGGTCAGCAACTTCAGTTCGAAGATCCGCGAAATTCGCCTGATCAATATCTCGGACGTCGAGCTGGTGGAAGTCTTCAACCAGCGTTTCATCCGCGTCCAGCACAGCGACGGCAAGATGGAACTGGTGGAAAACATGTTCAAGAACCAGGAACTGTTCTACGACTGCTACAAGGCGATTGCCCTGGCCATCGAGGCCAAGGGCCAGAACGTGAAACGCGCGCCCGCCCGCAAGTAAAGGCTCCGGGCGTCAGTCTGGCGTCTGCCGCTTCTGCGTCGATTCATCCAGACCAACAGCAGGCTGGGCCCGCTGCTGGTCTTCATCCTCTTCTTCGGCCTCGAGCAGAAAGTCCTTGCGACTCTCCTTGATGGCCTGGCGGATATCCGCGCCCTTGGTCGGGCAATTCAGCAGTGCAGCGATACGGTCGATGCGTGGCGCCATGGCCAGCCTCTCACTTTCAGGAAACTGCCTCGATAGTGCGCGTTTTCCGAGTGCCAGGCCATTACTTGCGCGCGTTTTACCCTCAGGGTTGCTGCAAAGCCCGCAGGCGGGCGTCGATGTCCTCATGGGGGAAGCGCTGTTTCAGGGCGCTGATGTACTGGTCGGCGATCTTGCCCTGGCCGGTCTGGCGCAGGTGCAGCACATCACGCAGGGCGTCGTCGAGGATCGACTCCGGCGTGTCGCGCTCGACCTGCTCCTTGCCCGGAAACGACGCCAGGTGCCCCAGGGACTCATAAGGCTCGGCGGCAAAGGCTTCGGTATCCCGGGTCAGCGGCAGGCCCGCCACGGGAGCCGCGGGAGCTGGCGCCGACAAGGCGCCGCTGGCGTGCGGCGTGGCGGCCAGTTCGAAGTGGTTCGATTCCTCCATGCTTGATTCGGCAGGGACTGAGTCTGCAGAGGCTGCGCCGGCTGGAGCAGATTCGGCCTGGCGGCGTGCCAGTTGAGGAGCCGCGGCCTTGGCCATGGGCGCCGGGGCGAGCACCTGGCGGGGCGCAGGCTCTGGAGTGCGCTGCAACACGCCCAGCAGCAGGGTCACGCCGAACAGGCCGGCGAACGCCACTTGCCAGCGCGGCTGGCGGCACAGATCGAACCAGCGTTGCCACAGGGAAGGCTTGGGGATCGGGGCTTCGCGGCGGGCCGTGGCCATGATCAGGGCGTCGAGGCTGGCCGGCGGTTCGCCCTGGCTGTGCTGGCGAATATGCTCGAGCATGCGCTCTTCTTCGGTGGGCGGAAGTTGTCGGGCGTCAGTCATGTCAGTACCTCCTCGGCCAGGAGCCGACGCAGTTTTTTCAGCGCATAACGGAAACGGCTTTTCACCGTTTCCAGCGGCGTATCGGTAAGGCTGGCGATCTGCGGCAATTCCAGTTCGCCATGGGCGCGCAGCAGGAACACTTCGCGCTGGTCGGCGGGCAGGTCCTGCAAGGCGGCGTCGATGCGTTGCCGTTCACGGCTCAGGCTCAGGTGCTGTTCCGGGCCGCTGGCGTCATCGGCCAGGTCATGCAGTTGCTCGTCGTAGCTGTCGTGCAGCGGGTTGCGCATGCCGTGCTTGCGCCAGTGGTCGATCAGGCGGTTGCGGGCGATCTGGTACAGCCAGGTACGAAAACTGGCCCGGCCCTGTGGCGCGCTGCTGGTGCGAATCAGGCTGAGCCAGGTGTCCTGATAGACCTCGTCGGCCAGCTCGGCCTTGTCGCACAGGCTCAGCAGAAACCGGTACAACCCCTGGCGATGGCGCTGGTAGAGAACCTCGAAGGCCGCACTGTCACCCGCGCGATAACGCGCCAGCAGCGTTTCGTCGCTGCTGGCGGGCCCTGACCGGTTCACCGCAGGCATGGTCGTGCTGAACTCCTTCTGGTGGTGGGTCATGACGTTATTCACGGCGGCTCAAGGCCTCCCCGGAGCGTCCCGGTTGATCCGCCGGAGCGGCAGTCTGCAGGCTCTGCGCCAGTTCCACCAGCTGCACGAACTCGCCGCGCAGGCCGAAAGGGTCTTCGCCCTTGGCGCCGCGGGCCAGGGCCACGGTGTCCTTGAGGCCGAAGTCGCCGGTGTAGCGACCATCCTTGAGCTGCTGGGCGAACGCCGCCACGGCTGCGGCAAATCTTAGATCATCGCTGGCCTGGGCGAGTTTGCCGTGCTGCCGCGAAGCCAGGATCGGCCGCTCGATCAGCCGGCTGCCGCCGCCCTGGGGCGCCTGGTAGCGCACCCGCAGCATGGCCAGCTCGTCGTCCTTGCTGTTCGACTCCGACGACGTCTTGGCCTGGGCCTGGCCATAACGCAGCGGCTCCAGCCAGCCCTGCTCGCCCTTGGGCACGATTTCATACAGCGCGGTAACCGTATGCCCGGCGCCGATCTCACCGGCATCGACCTTGTCGTTGTTGAAATCCTCGCGTTTCAGCGCACGGTTCTCGTAGCCCAGCAGGCGGTATTCGCTGACCTGGGCCGGGTTGAATTCCACCTGCAGCTTCACGTCCTTGGCCACCACCGCCAGGGTCGAGCCGAGCTGGTCCACCAGGACCTTGCGTGCCTCGCGCAGGTTGTCGATGTAGGCATAGTTGCCATCACCGGCGTCGGCCAATTGCTCCATCAGGTGCTCGTTGTAGTTGTCCACGCCAAAGCCGAGGGTGGTCAGGGACACCCCGCTTTTACGCTGCTCGACGGCCATCTGCTTGAGGCGGTCGAAGTCGCTGATGCCGACGTTGAAGTCACCGTCGGTGGCCAGCAGGATGCGGTTGATGCCGTTCTTGATGAAGCCCTGGCGGGCCATCTGATACGCCAGTTGGATACCCGAGGCGCCAGCAGTGGAGCCGCCCGCCGTCAGTTGCTCGATGGCGTTGCGAATCTTCGCCTTGTCGCGCCCGGAGGTGGGCTCCAGCACCACCCGCGATTCACCGGCATACACCACCAGCGACACCCGGTCCTGCTCGCGCAACTGGTCGACCAGCAGCTTGAGGGTGCTTTGCACCAGCGGCAGGCCCTCGCGGCGGTCCATGGAGCCGGACACGTCCACCAGGAACACCAGGTTGGCCGGCGCCAGCTCGGCAACGGCGCGATCCGAAGCCTTGATGCCGATGCGCAGCAGACGGGTATGGGGGTTCCAGGGCGACGGCGCGATCTCGGTGGTCACGCCAAACGGCGAGCCATCGCCGGGCAGGGCGTAATCGTAGGGGAAGTAATTGACCAGTTCCTCCAGGCGCACCGCGCCTTGCGGCGGCAGGCTGCCCTGGTTGAGCAGGCGCCGGACGTTGGCGTAGGCGCCGGTATCGACGTCGACACTGAAGGTCGAGACCGGGGCCTGCGCCACGCTGTGGATCGGGTTGTCCGGCAGGTTCTGGTACTGCTCCCGCGGCTCGGTGCGATAGCCGCCGGGCAGCGATTCGCGCGTCATCATCGAGGCGTGCATGGGCGCCGGGGCGGCCGCCTTGGCGTTGTTGTATCCGGCCAGGATCACATCGGCGCGCTGGGTCTCGCTCGGCGAGGGCACGGCGGCCTGGGGTGCGACCGCTTCCTGGACGGGCAAGGCGCCGCCCCGGGTATCCGGCGTGGACGGGCCGCAACCGGCCATGGCCAACAGCAACCCGGCGGCGCAACCCTGAACGGCGGGGCGAAGGTAGTACGGAGGAAGGAACATGGGGGCTGACCTCGGGAGAAATTGATCCATTCCCCCCTTCAGACGAAGCCCCTGGATGATTCGGGTTAAGCCCCGGAAAAAATTTTCCCTTAGCGCAGGTAGCGCCGCACCACGCTGCTGTTACGCAGCACGTGGCCGTTGATCTTTTCCAGCAGTTGGGCGCGGGTCAGGCCGGCCGGCAAGGCGTCGGGCGCCAGCTCCAGGGCGTAGATCTGGATGATGTAGTGGTGCGCGCTGTCGCCCACCGGCGGGCAGGGCCCGACGTAGGTGGTGGTGCCTTTGCTGTTGGTGCCGCCCAGCCCTTCCAGGGTGCCCTTGGCCCCCACGCCGGCGGCGATCTGCCGGGTCGTGGCCTTGATCCCGTAATGCACCCAGTGATCGATACCCTGGCCTTTGGCGCCGTCCGGGTCGTGCATCACGATGGCGTAGCTGCGGGTGCCTTCGGGGCCGGCGGTCCAGGCCAGGGCCGGCGACTGGTTATGCCCGCCGCAGCCCTTGGCATCGCTGGCGCTGGCCGGGGTGAACAGGCGGTTGTCCGAGACACCCGGCACGTTCAGGGTGAAACGCTCCTGGGCCTGGACCGGCAACTGCAGGCACAGCAGGACGGCGCCGGCGGCCAGCCAGGTATTGAGAGAGGCAAAACGGGACATACGCGAGCACCTTCTGCGAATGGGTTCATCGGAGCTTGGGAACAGGAGCCTGGAGACTATAGCTGCGCGGCAAAGCGTCGCGCTTGAGCGATATTGCCGTTGATTGAGCTTGAGCCGCAGCCGCTTGTAAACGAAAAAACCCCGGATTTTTCAGCTCCGGGGCTTTTTTCGACGACCGCCGGGATTTTTACCCGGCCGCCCTGACCCGCCACCTTCAATCAGCAACTTAATCAGCGTTCCACGGAATCCGCCAGCAACGGCGCATGCGGCGGGCGTTCGGTGTTGAGACGGAAGAAGCCGGTGGTGACAAGGCTGATGCCGCCCTCCTCGTCGTTGTGCACCGTCATGGTCCCGGGCTGGCGCATGCGCGCAAAGTTGGCGGCGCTGAGCTTGAAGCTTTCGCTCAGGCGCCGGTCGTCCACCGCCGGCGACGGCAGGCGGCGCCGGGCAAAACCCTTGCTCTTGCGCTGCTGGTAACGCGCCCAGAGGATCAGCACGGCGGCGTTGAGCAGGGCCACCCACAGGTAGATCTGCAAAGTGCCCAGCGCCTCGAGCACGCCGACTTCGATGCGCGGGCCGTCGTGGGTGTCGATCAGCGGCCACAGGCCGCGCACCAGCAGGTACACCAGGCCGATCCAGGCCAGCACGGTGAACGCCGCATCGACGAGCACCAGCAATGGGCGTTGACGGGTTCTGATGATTTTCATCAGCGAGCCTCCTCTTCATCATCTATGGGCTTGATGCCACGGTCGGGGCTGACCCAGCGCGCACGCTTCTGGTGTTGGCTGAACAGCACCTTGGGAAAACTCACCAGGGTGGTGAGCAGACTGACGAACCAGAACACCAGGGGGTACCAGACCACCCAGAACATGGTCTTGCCCAAACCCTTTTCATACCGGCGATCGATCAGGATGCTGACCGCGAACTGCAGCAGGCAGACCATCGCCAGCACCAGCCCGGTAAAGGCCGGCGGCATCAGGCGGTCGACGGCGATGGCTTCGGGCATGACGATGAACTTGCCGACGCCCCAGAAGATCACCGACAGCAGGAAGGTGAAGGCCCAGCCGGTGGACAGGCAGTATTCGAACAGCAGCGGCCACAGGTAGCGGTGGCGCCATTGCCAGATCCCGCGGATGTTCTTGAACAGCACCTCGGCGCCGCCCTGGGCCCAGCGCAGGCGCTGCTTCCACAGGCCGTGCAGGGTTTCCGGCATGAGGATCCAGCACAGCGCCCGTGGCTCGTAGAAGATGCTCCAGTGATCGAGCTGCAGCTTCCAGCTGATGTCGATGTCTTCGGTGATCATGTCCGGGCTCCAGTAGCCGACCCGGTGCAGGGCCGAGCGGCGGAAGGCGACAATCACCCCGGAGACCGTGAAGATCCGCCCGAACACGCGCTGGGTGCGCTTGATCAGGCCGATGATCGAGGAGAACTCGCCCACCTGGACCCGACCCACCAGGGTCGAGCGGGTGCGAATGCGCGGGTTGCCGGTCACCGCGCCCAGGCGCGAATTCTCCAGCAGCGGCGCCACCAGGTAGGCCGCAGTGTTCGGCGCCAGCAGCGCGTCGCCGTCGATGCACACCAGGTATTCGCTGCGCGCCGCCACGGCGCCCATGCGCAGGGCCACGGCCTTGCCCTGGTTTTCCGCCAGGTGCACCACCCGCAGCCGCGGATCCTCCAGCGCCAGGGCGTCCAGCACTTGCGCGGTGTTGTCCTTGGAGCCGTCGTTGATCGCGATGACTTCGATGTTCGGGTAGCGCTGGGCCAGCGCCGCGTGGATGGTGTCCGCGGCGTTGTCGCCCTCGTTGTAACAAGGGATCAGGATGCTGATCAGCGGCTCGCCTGCCAGCACCGGCGGCAAGGTGTCGTCCTTCCAGGGCCAGTGGCGTTCCCAGTGCAGCCAGAAGTACAGGCCGCCGGCGATCCACAGGCCGGACATGAACAGCGGGTAAAAGAACACGAAGTCCATCAGGAACTGGCCGGTAACCAGGAAGATCAGGCCCAGCGGCACACCGAGGACAATCGCCAGAACGAGCAGGGCTAGCAGTCGATCCAACATGATTTAAGGATTCCACTTGGTGGAGAGCGCGGGACGGATGGTCTTCAGGTCCGGCGAGTTCTCGAGAAAGTTATCCGGGTAGTAGCCGAAACTGGTCGCGCCCTGGCGCTTGAGTCGGCCCATCCAGTCGGCCATCTGCGCGGCGTCGATATCGCTCGCCGGTTTTTGCGTCCAGTCCCGGGCCTGCAGTTCGAAGACGGTACGGTTGAGTGCGCCGGGGCGTGCCTTGACGGTGGCCACCAATTGCTCCAACCAGGCGCCGGAAGCCTTGCGCTGCTGGCCCTCCATCAACGGCATGGCCATCGGCGCGGTCCAGTCGTAGTTGGCGAGGAAGTCGTCGAGGTTCTGGGCGAACCAGGCTTCGCTCTGCGGGTTGAGCATCGGCTCGGCGAACAGGTTGCGCGCAGTCAGCACCTGCGGCCCGCGGATCGCCTTGACCTTGGCGGTCAGCTCATGGGTGAAGTCGATCAGGTAGCGGCTCTTGAAGCGGGTCCAGCGCTGCAGGGTCGCCGGATCGGCGCGCAAGGCGGCGATCGAACCGGGCAGGCCGTTGGCGGCGTAGGTACGCAGCGCTGCGGGGCTGGCGTCTTCGAAATCGGAGAGCACCGCGTCGTCGTGGTAGAGGATGCCGTCCACCGAGGTCAGGCGCGCCACGTCTTCGTAGATCTCACCGATGATGCGCCGCACCTTCGGGTCGAACGGCGACAGGCGTCGGTACTGGTCGGGGTCGGCCGCGACCTGACCGGTTTCCGGGTCCCAGCGGGTCACGCGCGGCAGGCTCGGGTCGAGGGCGAAACTCAGCACCGGCATCCAAGCGAACACCTTGACGTTGGCCCGGGTACGCAGTTGCCAGGCGACCCGATCGAAGATATCGGCGCGCACCGGCAGGTGGCGGTTGGCGAAGTACAGCGAGTGCACCAGGCCATCGCCCTTGGGGTCGGCGAAGGCTTGCAGGAACACCGTATTCACGCCCAGGTCGGCCATGCGCTGGACCAGCTTGCCGAGGTTGATTTCCTGCTGCTGCGGGTCCGGGTCGTAGACGTTGTCCAGGTCGACATGGGCCACGCGCATGGCGTTGCTGGCTTCGACGCCGACGATGCTGTTGGAGAAGTGGATGCCGTCCGGGTCCGAGGACACCAGGAACCGCGGGCTGCTCATCAGGTTGTCGAGGGTATCGAGGCCGTCGTCGAGGGTCAGGGCCATGTCGTAGCCCTGCTCGCCCACCACCCGCAGCGCGGTGCCGTCGGCGGCGCCGTACGGCCAGACCCAGACACGCGGGCTGTAGCCGGTGGCGGCGCGGATTTTTTTCGAGATCGCCGCCACGTCGCTGCGCAGGCGCGCCTCGAACTCGGCCTCGCTTTCATAGCGCCCGCTGCTGGCGTCATAACGCCGGGTGGCGGCGGCCGGTTGCAGGTTGCCCTGGGGATTGGCCAGCACGCCTTTGTGGTTGGCGTCGGTGTGGGCGGCGATTTCCACCAGGCCGGAACGGGAGATCTCGCGGACCTGCTGCCAGGTCAGGAAGTCCGAGCGCTGGCGCGGGGTGCCGGCAAAGTCCACCGGCTGGTTCAGCGGGGTATCGACCCACGCCCCCACCGGCGCCAGCAGGGCATGCCAGTTGTAGCTGCGCAGCACCGGCAGCACGCGGGTGTAGAAGCTTGCATAACCGTCGTCGAAGCTCAGCAACACGGCCTTGGCCGGCAGCTCGGGGCCGCCTTTGCGCGCTGCCATGATCTGGTCCACGGTGACCGGCTGGTAACCGTTCTCGCGCAGCCAGGCCAGTTGCTCGATCAAGCGTTCGGTGCGCACGGCCACCACCGCCTGGTCGGGGTCGCGGTCTTCGACGTCGTGGTAGGCAATGCCCAGCACGTGGTTTTTCGGCCACGGGGTTTCGTTGGCAGGCACGGGGCGCTGCGCCGGCGGCAGGAAGTCCGCGGCGGGCTGGGCGCAGGCGCTGAGAATCAGGGCTCCCAGCAGGAGGATGCAACGGGTCATCGGAGGCATCTTCAGACTCTTCTAGAAGCGATAGGTAAGGTCGAGGAGCAGGCGCAGGTCGGTTTCCCGGTCGCCGTCGTAAGGCCGGTTGAGCACGCTCAGGGCGGCGCCGGCTTCGAACACGTCGTTCCAGGTCACGCGCTGGCCATAGCTGAGCAGGCCAATCGCCCCGGTGGAGTAATCGCGCTGGCTATAGGTACCGGCGCCCACCTGGAACTGCTGGCTCCAGGAGGTTTCGTAGCGGTGATAGAGCACGTGGTTGACGTTCACCGTCGGCAGGACCGTGAAGTCCGACTTGGGGTTGAAGTAGGGCGTGTCTTCCTTGGTATTGCGGCTGGCGCCGACTTCCAGGCCCAGGTCGACCTGCACATGGGGCGTGGCGTAGACGCCCTCGCGACCGGTGAGCAGGGCCTCGAAACGGTTGTTGCCATCGCTGAAATGCGAGGGGCTCAGGGCCAGCCGCCATTCACGGCTCTCGTTGGCCCGCCAGCGCACGAAGCCGCTGCCGCCATTGGCGTAGATGTTGCTGTTGAGCGCCCGCAGCGGGGTATTGGCCGAGAGGTATTCCAGGCTGCCGCCGTACTGCCAGTGATCGTCGATGTCGCGGGCCAGGGACAAGCGCGCGCCCTGCTTGTCGTCGAAGCCGTAGGAGTGGTTGGAGACTTCCGCTTCCAGGGTCATGTCGCGGGTCCGGCGTTCCACGCCGATACGCTGCCAGCGGTGGTGCCCGGTGCCTTCCTGGAAGTCGCCGGTGGCATAACCGAGGCCGCCGAACAGCCGCCAGTCTTCATTGATCGGCGGGCTGTAGAGCACCGTCTCGATCCCGAAATCCTTACTGCCGGAGACCGCGCCGGCACCGTTGTTGCCGCCGCCGTAGCTCTTGCCGCCATAGGTCTCGACCCGCAGCTCGGCCATGTCGTGCACTTGGCGCTGGCGGGCCAGGCGCTGCACCTGGCGGTTGTCGGGATAACGCTGCACCACGTCGTCGGTCAGGGCATCGAGCTGACGCCATTCCTGCAGGTCCTGGGCGGTGTGGCCCTGGGCAACTTCGAGGCCGACATCGCGCGGCGCCATGCTCTCGGTTTCCTTGAGCAGGCCCTCGGCGCGACGCGGCCAGTCCCGGGCCTGGTACAGGTTGGCCTGGGCCACGCGCAGGCCGATATTGCCCGGCGCCTGGTCCACCAGACTGGCCAGGCGCTGCTCGCTGCCCGGCAGGTCGGCGCTGTAGGTACCGGACTGCGCGGCGAGCTGCTGGGCGTCCATCCACTCATCGTTGGGGTTGCCCACCGGCAGTCCCTTGAGCTCGACCCGCGGTTTCTGGTTCTTGGCCAGGTCGTCGGCGACCTGTTGCGCTTCCTGCGGGCGATCGCTTTCCAGCAACGCGTAATACAGCGCGGTGCTGTCTTCGACGCGGTCGCTGACATCGGCATCCGGCGCCGCCAGCACCTGGCGATAGAGGTCGCTGGCGATCTCCGGCTGGCGCTGGTCCAGGTAGGAGGCCGCCACCCAACGCCGGGCGTAGGTGGGGATGGCCACGTCTTCGGCGGTCAGCTTGTGGTACTGGTCGATCACCTGGGCAGTGCGCGCCCGGGCCTTGAGCGCACCCATGCGGTCGATGCGCCAGCGGGTCACGTCGTCTTTGGCCGCCGGGTCCGGGGTCCAAGTGGCGAGCAGTTGGTCGTAATCGGCCAGGGCGCGGTCGGCGATGACATAACGCTCTTTCTCGCTGCGGGTGGCCAGCTCGGCCAGGCGCACGCGCTCGGCGGCCAGGTCGCCTTGCAGACGACGCTCCATGACGGGATCGATCAGCCCCGGGCGCTGGCGGGCCAGGCGCAAGGCCGGTTCCGGCAGGCGCGCCCGTTGCAGCGCGAACAGGTATTCGCGGGCGACTTCCGGCCGGGTGCCGGCGCGAATGAATGCCTGGTCGAACTCGAACAGCGCGTCATACGGCGAACCGGCGCGGGTCAGGGCATAGCCCAGGGCCAGGCGGCGGGTGGCATCGTCAGGCTTGGCCGCCACCAGCTCGCGGGCACGGCGCACCGCTTCCTCAGGCTTGCCGGCATCGGCCTGGGTCAGGGCCAGGCCCAGTTGCAGGTCGGGGCTCTGCGGGTCGCGTTCGAGGGCCAGGCGGTACACCTGGATCGCCGAGTCCCAGCGCTGCAGATTGCGGTAGGCACGGGCGGTGGCGGTCAGCGCCTGGATCGGCAGCACCCGGCCACGGGCCTGGGTTTCATAGACATTCACTACTTCGGTGTCGAGACCGGCCCAGCTGGCGATCTGCAGGTGGTCGCTGACCAGCCCGGTGCTCAGGCGGTCGGCCGGCACCTGGCGCAAATGGCTCAGGGCTGGCGCATAGCTGCCGGCGCGGGCATCGAGAATCAGGCGGTCGTACGCCGGGTCGGCGAGGGCCAGGGTCGGCCACAGCAATTGGCTGCATAACGCCAGGCGAAACAGCGGTCGCAAACCATAAAGGCGAACGGGGTGAACAATGGGCGGCATTTCTTCAGCGTCCTTACATGGCTAGCCGGGGTTTTGTGTCCCCCCGCCTGATACGTGCCAGGAAGCCGAATCAGATGACTCGGCCAGATTGGGGCGGAGTCTTCCACGCAAGGCTGATGCAGATGCGCAAATGCAATATTTCTTCAGATTCGTTTTTGCCCGAATCCGCGAACGACGTGGCCTGTAGCCATGTTCAAGGAGGCTCTGGGTGGGGATTCTGCCGTCGGATGCAGGCAAAAAAACGCCCGGCAGATCCGTGCTACGGAGGCCGGGCGTTTCTGGCTGAAAACCCCGCGAAGGGGTTTTCGAGGCTTACTGGATGGTGACTGGTCCCAGTTTGCTCATGACAAAACCGACGAACTGCTCAGGCGTCATTTTCTGGCCGTTGAAGTCCACTTCGTTGTTGGCATAGCGCACCTTGGAGACGATGTCGTTGCCTTCCAGCTTGGCCAGCTGGGTACCCAGCGCCATGCCGCTGACCATGTCGGCGGCCATGCTGCCCTGGTCGGCGATCGCCTTGGCGTCGGTCACACCGTCCAGTTGCGCCTGCAACGCCGCCACGTCGGCGATCATCGGCTTGGACAGCAGCAGGTTCAGGTTCAACTGAGTGAGCAGTTGCTTGCTCAGTTCGGCCGGCGGCAGATCCATGGATTGCGGCTTGTTCAGGTCCACCACCAGGCTCAGGCGGCTTTCGCCGTTGGCGGTCTTGAACGAGAGGTTTTCCAGGGCGATGTGCGGCTGGGCAGCCAGCAGCTTGTCCAGGTCAGCCTTGACCTGGGCCTGCTCGGCCTCGCTCAGGTTCAGCTCGGGCGCAGGCTCCCCGGCGGCTTCAGCCGCGGCGACGGCGTCTTCGTAGGGTTGCAGCTTGTTCTGGTAGACCTGCATCAGCGACATGCCGGAGGCGATGTCGAGGTTCTTCATGCTCCAGGCCATTTGCGCCGAACCGACGGCTTTGCCGTTGAGGGCGACTTCGCCGATCTTGTAGTCGGCACGGCCGGCCAGGTGGGCGCCCTTCTCGTCGGTGGCGCTCTTGATCTGCGAATTCTTGAAGCTGAGCACCGACTGTTTCTCGCCGAACGTGGCCTTGGTGCTGGTCAGCTCCAGGGTGTTGTCGCCGACGTAGAAGCCATAGTTGCTCTTGGTCAGGTTGCTGGCCAGGGTCAGGCCGTTGAGCTCGACCTGCACCGGCGTCTGGTCTTCGGCGACGCTGTTGAGCTTGAGGCTGTCCATGTAGCCTTCGGCCTTGACCTTCTGCGCTTGGGCGCTGGTCGAGAGGTCCAGCTTCAGGCCGGAGAACTTGAGGGTCGACTTGTCATCCAGGGCCGTATCCAGCGGCAGCAACTCCAGGTTGCCGGTGGCGGAACGGTCGTAACCCAGGTTGACCACGCCCTTGAGCGGGGAAACATCCTTGGTGGCGGCGAACCATTTCTCGGTCAGGGTGTTCTTTTCCAGCTCATAGTGACTGGTGGCCATGACCGGCAGCCATTTCAGGGTCATCAGGCGCGAGAACGGCAGCGGGCCGTGTTCGATGCGGTCGACGAACACCAGTTCGACGCCCTCGGCGCTGTCGCCGAACATCTCGCCCTGGCCCTTGAGGCGGTAGCGCGCGGTGCTGCTGAACAGATTGCGCTCCAGCGAGACCAGCTCCAGGCTGGCGGTACCGTTGGAACCGACCATGGCTGCCTGGAGTTCCTTGTTGGCGTCGGCGATAGAGGTTTGCAGCACCCCTTCCAGCTTGGTCCCGGTATACCAGGCGCCGCCGGCGCTGATAGCGCCCACCGCGACGACGATTCCTAACAGTACGCCTGCTGATTTATTCATTATTTGACCCGATCGATCCGTTGTTGAATGTATGGTCGTCTTCCCTGAACCCGGCACGGGTTGTGGCTCGACTGTGCGTAAAACTGCCGAAGATTAGCACCGGCCAGGCCGGGCGGCCCAACCTTTCCATGTGAAAAGTCGTGAATGTGCGCCGTGTATCAGGCAAACAAAAAACACAGCCTGTAGTCGCTACAGGCTGAGCAAGGGGATGCGGGAGCTGCCTTGCATGGGGTCAAGGCGCGCGCCGGCCGCTAGGCATGTTCGGAGTATTCGACTTCCAGCGCGTCGAGCTGGTGATCGAAGCTTTTCAGGCGGGCGGTCCAGGTGTAGACCAGCACTTCGAAATCCCGGTTGATCACCGCGCCGCCCGGCGTTTCCGAACGCGGGTCGCAGAAGTCCAGTTGATAACGCTCGCGGGCCATGGCGGCGGCGACGTCGGACAGTTCGCGGGCGTTGTTCAGCCAATGGCGACCGTCCGCGGCCTGTTTATCCAGCAGTACGCATTGTTTTTTCAGGGCTTCGAGGCTTTTTTCCAGGGGGGTGCCGGTCAACTCGCCCATGACCTCCTGGAAGGTCCGCCCCGGCTGCCAGTAACTGCCCCAGAAGTACCGGTCGAACACGGTTTCGACCCGGCGCAGGGCGACTTTGGTGTCCCAGATCGCCACCAGGGTCTTGCCCTGCTCCAGCTGTTTTTTCTTGATTTTCTGGGTCTGGAACGACGTCCAGGCAACAAAGACGATGGCGCTCACCGCAATCAGCGCGCTGGCGCTGTCGAGAAAGATCATTGCCTTGTCGATCTGGTGCGCCAGCATGACACCGTAGAAATAAGTCGCAGAAAGCAGCACCAGTGCAACGATGGCGCACCAGAAGCCGAGAGCATAAGGGTTTTTCATTATTCGAATCCCCATGACCATCACGTGCCTGACCGCTGGCCGAGCACTGGACGCAAGGTGCTCACCCAACTGATCAAAGCATAGCAACGGCCTCAGGGTTTGCCGGGGTTCGAGGCTTGCGTTCGTCCGCTTTCCCAGCCACCGCCCAGGGCCAGGAACAGGTCGATCTGACTCATCGCCACCTGGGTGTTGGCCGCCGCCAGTTGGGCCCGTACGTCGGTGTAAGTGCGGGTCGCCTGCAGGTCGGCGAGGAACGACTCGCGGCCGGCCTGGAAGAAGCGGTGGGTCTGGTCGGCGGCCTGCCGCGCCGACTGCTCGGCATCGGCCAGGGCGTCTCGGCGTTGCAGTTGGGCGCTGTATTGGGCCAGGCCGGTCTGGGTTTCGCGGACAGCGTTGAGCACCACCCCGTCGAAATGCGCCAGGGCGCCCTGGCTGGCGGCTTCGGCCTCATGAATGCGTTCGCGGGCGCCGTTGGCCGGGACCGTCCAGCTGATCAGCGGGCCAAAGCCCCAGCGGTTGGTGGAGGGTTTGCCGAGGTTGTCGACGATGCCCACGGTGCCGATGGTCGCGCCGATGCTGATGTCGGGGTACAGGGCGCCGGTGGCCACGCCGATTTCCGCGGTGGCGGCAGCCAGCCGGCGCTCGGCCTGGCGTACATCCGGACGGCGCTTGAGCAGCGCCGCGCCGTCACCCACCGGCAACAACTGGGCGATGTGGGGCAACTCGGTGCAACTGCCGGTGCCAGCCGGCAGTTGCTCCACCGGTTTGGCCAGCAGCATCGACAGGCGGAACAGCGCCGACTGGCGCGCCGCCTCGTAGCGCGGCAATTCGGCGCGCAGGGACTTGAACTGGGTCTGGGAGCGGGTGACCTGGGTTTCGTCGCCGCGCCCGGCGTCGCGCAGGCGCTGGATCAGCGCGGTGCTCTGGGCTTGCAGGCTCAGGGAATGCTCGGCGATCTCGCGCTCCTCGTTGGCCGCGCAGACCTGCGTGTAGGCCCGCACCACATCCGCCACCAGGGTGATGCGCGCGGTGTCTGCCGCGGCCTGGGTCGCATCGGCATTGGCCTTGGCCGCCTCGATGCCACGCTGCAGGGTGCCGAACAGGTCAAACTGATAAGAGGTGCTGACGGACAGGTTGCCGACGTTGGCCACCGGCACTTTCTCCGGCAGCAGGAAGGCTTCGCCGGACTCCTGCAAACGCTCGACCCCGGCCTTGGCCCCACCACTCCAGCCGCCGGCCGCCTGGGCCTCGTCGACCTGGGCGCGGGCCCGCGCCAGGTTGGCCGCCGCGACCCGCAGGTCGGTGTTGGAGGCCATGGCCTGCTGCACCAGCTGGTCCAGGCGCGGGTCCTGGTACAAGCGCCACCAATCCGCCGGGACCGGCGCCGAGACCACGCTGTCGCTCGATCCGGCCAGGTCGCCCTGCAAATCGCTGCGATGCAGCGCCGCGTCTTCCGGCAGCTGGTAGTCCGGGCCAACCATCTGGCAGGCCGACAGCAACAAACCAAGCCCGGCCGTGGCCAAACGCAGGGCGCTGTTCATTGCGCCGGCTCCGACCGGGTTGGCGCCTGATCGTCGATGATCGACACCGTGGCGGTGCGCCCGGCGATCATGCGGAAGTCTTCCGGCACCTCGTCGAAGGCAATGCGTACCGGAATCCGCTGGGCCAGGCGCACCCAGCTGAAGGCCGGGTTGACGTTGGGCAGCAGGTTGGAGCCGCTGCTGCGGTCGCGGTCCTCGATGCCGGCGACGATGCTTTCGACATGCCCGCGCAGCCGCGCGCGATCGCCGATCACCCGGATATCGACGCTCTGGCCGATATGAATGCCGTCGAGCTTGGTTTCTTCGAAATAACCGTCGATGTGGAAGGCGTTGCTGTCCACCACCGACAACACCGGGCGCCCGGCGGTGACGAATTCCTGGGTGCGCGGCGCGCGGTCGTTGACGTAGCCATCCACCGGGCTGCGGATCACCGAACGGTCGAGGTTCAGCTGGGCGCTGTCCACCGCCACCTGGGCTTCGGCCAGGGCCGACTGGGCACGGGCCACGCGGGACTGGCTTTCTTCCAGCTGCTCGCGCGGCACCAGGTTGCCCAGGCCGAGGTTGCGCTTGGCCTCGCGCTGGGCCTGGGCCAGGGTTTCCTGGCGGTCGGCCAGGGAAGCCCTGGCCTGGCGCAGGGCCAGGCTGAAGCGGTCCTGGTCGATGCTGAACAGCACCTGGCCGCGCTTGACCAGTTGGTTGTCACGCACCTGCACCTGCTGGATCAGCCCGGAGACGTCCGGGGCGATCTGCACGATGTCGGCACGGATATGCCCGTCCCGGGTCCAGGGCGCGAACATGTAGTACATCACCATGCGCCAGACCACCACGACCGCGAAGCTCACCACCAGCAACGTCAGGACCACACGGCCAATGGTCAATAAAGGTTTTTTCATGTCATCAGGTATCGACTGAGTGAGTCCACGGCGCCGAGCAGCAAAGCGTACAGACCAACGTTGAACAAAGCCCGGTGCCAGACCAGGCGATAAAAATGCAGGCGCGTCAGCAGCCCGTGGACCACCAGGTACAAGCCATAGGTAATGCCCATCAGCACCAGCAGCGTGGGCAGGAACACCCCGCTGATATCCAGGTCACCGATCATAAAGGCGCTCCATCGATGCCATGGGGAAGCGGTTCCTCAAGCTCGCCACCGCCGACGAACTCCACCCCGGGCAGCAAGGCCAGGCGCAGGCCGCTGAGGGCGTGCAGCAGGTGCAAACGGGTTTCGCGGTCGTCCTGGCTGTGGGCATCCAGGGTGCGGCGGGCGCGGTCCAGGGTCATCAACAGGCCGCTCGGCGCCGGCAGACGTTTACCGGCCTTGAGGCAGGCCTTGAAGTAGGCGCCGACCTCGGCCACCACCTGGCGCAACAGTGCCTGCGCATTGCCCTGCGCCCGCGGGGCATAGGCCAGCAGGTCCAGCAGGTTCAGGCCGACCCGCACTTCGCGCAGGGCCGCGCCGGTGTCCTGGCCGGTCATGGCCAGCCGCGGCAGGTGCTGCATCAGGCGGTCGAGCATCTGCACGCCCAGATGGCGGTGCTCGGCCAGGTTGGCGGGTTCGGTCATGCCGACGATGTCCTGCCAGCTGAAGCGGGTCAGGCGCTTGGCCGCCAGTTCCGAGCCGAACGGCCGCGCGACCAGGGTCCAGACAAAGGCGAACAGCAAGCCCATGGGCCCGGCCAGGTTGGAATTGGCGAAGCTCATGAAATCGGCGTCGTAGGCGCCCTGGATGCTGATGAAGGACGAGGTGTTGACGATGGTCAGCAGCATGCCCAGGTAAAAGCGCGGCTGTACCGTCAGGGTGCCGACGCAGATGAAGGGCACGGCGAAGGCCAGCACCAGCATCGGGAAATCGTGCAGGTTGGGCAGGATCAGGAACAGGTAGAGGCTGGCGAACAGCACCGACATCGCGGTCCAGAAGAAGAACCGGTAGATCTGCGGCGCCGGGTCGTCCATCGAGGCGAAGAAGCTGCAGGCCACCGCCGCGAGGATCACCGCGCTGCCGCCGTCGGTCCAGCCCAGCAGGATCCACAGCACCGAGGCGACGATGATCGCCAGGACAGTGGAAGCCACCGAATACAGCATCAGCCCGCGGTCGAGGAACGGCGTCAGGCGGCCCAGGCGCCAGTGGCGATAGACCGCGCGCCAGATGTCCTGGCTTTCGCACTGGATGGCGTGCTGCAGGCTGCGGCAGTCCTGCCACAAGTCGATCCACTCGCCGAGGCGGTACAGGGCGTTGGAAAACAGCAGCTGGCGCCGGTCGTCGAGGGCTTCGGCGTCGGGCTGCAGCGCTTCGAGCTGGCCGCGCAGGGCCTGCCAGCGCTCGACCGACGCGCCCTGGGCGGTGCTTTCCAGCCATTCGCCGGCCTGGGCCAGCAGCGGCGCGAACCTGTCCACCAGCTCTGGGGTGCGCCGTTCCAGGGCATACAGGGCATCGTCCAGGGCGTCCACCACGGGCAGCAGGTGGATCATGCGCCCGCGCAGTTCCTTGGTATTGCGCACGGTCTGCGGGCGCGCGCCTTCGTGGGGCAACTGGCCGATCATCAGTTCCAGGCTGTTGAAGGTGGCGACCATGGACGCGCGCAAGGCGCTGACTTCTTCGGGCTGCAGGTTGCGGCTGAGAAAGCGCTGGCTGTAGGTGGACGCATCGGCGAACCATTTGCCCGCCGAATCGACGAACACCGGCGCCAGCCGCCGTGGCCAGAACATGCTGCCGATCACGGCCGCGCAGACGATGCCGAGGAAGATCTCCTCGGTGCGGGCCTCCGCCACGTCCCACACCCCCAGCGGGTTATCCACCACCGGCAGGGCGATCAGCGGCAGGCTGTAGCCGGCCAGCATCAGCGCGTAGCTGTTGGCGGTACGCAGGTGCAGGGAGAGGAACAGCAGGATCCCGGTCCACAGGGCGATGATCACCACCAGCAGATAGGGGCTCTGCACGAACATCGGCACGAACAGCACCGCCGCCGAGGCGCCGAGCAAGGTGCCGATGGCGCGGTACAGCGCCTTGGAACTGGTGGGCCCGACGAACGGGCTGGAGACGATGTACACCGTGGCCATCGCCCAGTACGGACGCGGCATCTGCATGAGCATGGCGATGTACAGCGCAATCATCGACGCGGCAAAGGTGCGCACGCCGTAGAACCAGTCGCGCGCGGGGGGTACGCCGGTAAAGAATCCGCTCAAGACGGCACCACCGGTAGCTGGGCAGCCGACTCGAAGGCGCGGATCACCTTCAACGCGGCCTCCAGGTCCGCCGCTGTGATGCCTTCCAGCACCTCGCCGCGCAGCCGCACCAGCTCGGCTTCCACCGACTGCACCAGTTCGCGGCCGGTGTCGGTCAGGCTCAGGCATTTGGCCCGGCGATCGTGGGGATCTTCAGAGCGTATGGCGTAACCGGCGCTGCACAGCTGGTCCAGCAGACGCACCAGGGACGGGCTTTCCATCCCCGCCGCCTGCGCCACCGTCACCTGGCGCACGCCCTCGCCCAGGCGCCCGATCATCAGCAGGGGCACGGCGCAGGCTTCGGAGATTCCATAGTTGACCAGCGTGCTCTGGCAGATCCGCCGCCAATGCCGGGCGGCGACCACCATGCCACTGCTGATATTCATCTGGAGTGATTCGAGAGAGTCGGGCAAAGGAAAGTTCGCACACAGTTAGTTGGCTAACTATTAATGCTGCACGAATTTCAGTCAAGTTTTGAAACAATTAACCGACCGATCGTCGTCGCGGGATAACCTGGACAGGCCCAGGTACTGAAGATGTATATACTTGGTATATACGTTTTGCAGGAACTGCCCCATGCCCAAACACGCCGTTTTCACGATGAAGCTCGAAGCCGACTTGCGCGATCAGTTCATGGCCGAGGCCGAGGCCAGCCATCGACCCGCATCGCAGATCGTCCGGGAAATGATGCGTCAATTCGTGCAGGAACAACGGGAAGCCCGAGAGTACGAGGCCTTTCTGCAACAGAAGGTCGACACCGCACGCGCATCCATGACCGCTGGGAAAGGCATCGCCAACGATGATCTGGAAGCCACCTTCGCGGCCCACAGGGCACAGGTAGCGCCCCGACAATGAAGGTGATCTGGACGCCGCAAGCCGCACAGGACCGTGCAGACATATGGGATTACCTGCATGAGCTGAATCCGCAGGCGGCGCTGGACATGGACATTCGCTTCAGCCAATCGGCTACGCAGCTGGTGCAACATCCTCAAGCGGGGCGCCCTGGATTGATCGCTGGCACCCGCGAACTGATCCCTCATCAAAGCTACCGCCTGGTCTACCAACTCCATCAGGACGCGGTGTGGATCCTGGCGCTGGTGCACACCGCGCGCCAGTGGCCTCCAGCCGAAGCCTGATGCCTCAAACACCCCGCCCCTTCCTCAGTAACACATCCAGCTGATCCACCACTTCCGCCCAGTCGGCGTCGTCGAGAATCTCGTTGCGCAGGAAATCCGCCTGGCTGGGGGTCCAGAAGAAGGCATCCGCCAGGTGCAGCTCCGGCTTGAGCGGTGAATGGGTGGCGATGAAACGGTCGATGTCCACGGGGTCGTCGGACAGGCCGAGTTGTTTGAACAGGGCGGGCAGGCTGTGGGATGGGGATTCCATGGGGGGCTCCTGAGTGGGTTGGGAATACCGGACGACCGCCGCGCAGTCGATCGCGTGCAGCCGCGCTCCTGCAGAAACAGTCTGCAGGAGCGCACCAACGAGCAAAGGGTGCTACAGGCATCGACGGCGCTAGTAGCTGACCTCGCACACCTCGGCATGAGGCACCATTTTCAGGTACTCGTCCATGCTCAGATGCACCAGGTTGTTGTGGTTGCCGGCTTCCAGGTAGATGTCTTTCTGCCGGGTCAACAGCGGATCGATCACCACATCCAGGCCATAGGATTCGCCCAGGGCCGGTACCGCGCCGCGTTCGCAATCGTTGAACAGATGCGCCAGGGTGCTTTCCCGGGTGATCTGCCATTCGTTGCTGCCGCGTACCTTGCTCAGGTCCAGGTGGCGGGTGGCCGGTAGCACGGCCATCAGGTAGTGGCCGTGACTATCGTCGAGGATCACCGACTTGGCCACGCGCTCGGCGGGAACTCCCGCTACCCGGGCGGTCTCCAGGCTGCTCGACGAATGTGGATGAGCCACCACGTCAAAATCGCAATGCGCCTGTTCCAGGCTGCGTTGCACGGTTCTTGCCATACGCATGATGCACCTCGGTGTCCTGAACGACTTCGCAGGACTATGGGTTAACGACTGTCACTCCCTCCCCAAAGTCTAGGCCGCGCCGCCCTCGCCTACTGACGAACTTCCGAACGGCACGCCAGCGTGAAACTGCTCAGAATTCGCTCAATCCCACGCTCTACTAGACTCAAGGACAAAGCCAGCGAACGGCTGACAACCGAGACACATGACTCTCCAGGAGGGTCGGATGAACGGGCGTGGGTGGCGGGCAACATTGAAAGGGCTGCTGCTGGGTGTGCTGATCGGCGTGCCGACCGGGCATGCCCAGGCCGTGAAGCCGGTGGTGGTGCTCACGGTCAGCGATGTGATCAGCCCCGCCAGCGCCGACTACGTGGTGCGCGGCCTGGACAAGGCCGCCGACGAACAAGCCCAACTGGTGGTGCTGGGCATCGACACCCCGGGCGGCCTCGACACCTCGATGCGCTCGATCATCAAGGCGATCCTCGCCAGCCCGGTGCCGGTGGCCAGTTACGTCGCCCCCAGCGGTGCCCGCGCCGCCAGCGCCGGCACCTACATCCTGTATGCCAGCCATATCGCCGCCATGGCCCCGGGTACCAACCTCGGGGCCGCCACCCCGGTGCGAGTCGGCATGCCGGGGCAGCCTGACCCGGGCAATCCGCCCGCCGCGCCACGCTCGGACAAGAACCCGGAACCGGAAACTGACACCCTCAGCCAGAAACAGATCAACGACGCCGCGGCCTATATCCGTGGCCTGGCGCAATTGCGCGGACGCAACGTCGAATGGGCGGAACAGGCTGTGCGCGAGGCCGTCAGCCTGCCGGCCCAGGAGGCCTTGAAGCTGAAGGTGGTCGACTATGTCGCGGATGACCTGGGCGGCCTGCTCAGGCAACTCGACGGCAAGCTCCTCATCGCCGCCGGCCAGGCGGTGCAGCTGCATACCCTGGGGGCGGCGGTGATCCATCACGACCCGGACTGGCGCACACAGCTGCTGTCGGTCATCACCCACCCCAGCGTCGCGCTGATCCTGATGATGATCGGCATCTACGGGCTGTTCTTCGAGTTCGTCAACCCGGGCACCGCGGTGCCCGGCGTGCTCGGCGGCATCTGCCTGCTGCTCGGTCTGTATGCCTTGCAACTGCTGCCGGTGAACTACGCCGGCGTGGCCCTGATCCTGCTGGGCATCGCCTTCATGGTCGCCGAAGCCTTTCTACCGACCTTCGGCGTCATCGGCTTCGGCGGCATCGTCTCCTTTGTGGTCGGCGCGGTAATCCTGATGGACACCGATGTCCCGGGCTATGGCATCCCCCTGCCGCTCATCGTCAGCCTGGCAGTGATCAGTGCGCTGCTCCTGGCGACGCTGGCGAGCATGGCGATGCGCGCGCGACAGCGCCAGCAGGTGGCTGGCGACGCGGGGCTGGTGGGCAGTGTCACGGCGATCACCGCGGTGCAAGCGGGCAACCCTTACAACGGCTGGGTGCTGTTGCAGGGCGAACACTGGCAGGTCCTGAGCGCAACGCCGCTGCAAACCGGGCAATGGGTACGGGTGGTGGCGCGCAAGGGGCTGCTTCTGGAAGTGACGACGGCCGAGGCCGCATCGCGAGGAGGATGAAATGGGTCTGGAATTGGGTTTTGGCGCGCTGCTGGCGCTGCTGTTGGCGTTGGCGGTCTCGACGTTTCGCATCCTGCGCGAATACGAGCGCGGGGTAGTGTTCCAGCTCGGACGCTTCTGGCGGGTCAAGGGGCCGGGGCTGGTCCTGCTGATTCCGATCGTCCAGCAGATGGTCCGCGTCGACCTGCGCACCGTGGTGCTCGACGTGCCGCCCCAGGACGTGATCACCCGCGACAACGTCTCGGTCAAGGTCAACGCCGTGCTGTACTTCCGCGTGCTGGACTCGCAGAAGGCGATCATCCAGGTCGAGGATTTCCTCATGGCCACCAGCCAACTGGCCCAGACCACCCTGCGCGCGGTGCTGGGCAAGCATGAGCTGGACGAGTTGCTGGCCGAGCGCGAACGCCTGAACGCCGATATCCAGCAGGTGCTGGACGCCCAGACCGACGCCTGGGGCATCAAGGTGGCGAACGTCGAGATCAAGCATGTCGACCTCAACGAATCGATGATCCGCGCCATTGCCAAACAAGCCGAAGCCGAGCGGGAACGCCGGGCCAAGGTGATCCACGCCGAAGGCGAATTGCAGGCCTCGGAAAAGCTCATGCAGGCCGCCGAAATGCTCGGCCGCCAGCCCGGCGCCATGCAGCTGCGTTACATGCAGACCCTGAGCGCGATTGCCGGCGATAAAAGCTCGACCATCGTTTTCCCGCTGCCCATCGAATTCCTCAAGGGCATGGCGGAGTTGTCGCCGAAGAGCTGAGTCGGGGTTGCCGGACTGCGCTGCGCCACTGCTCCAGCGCCACATAAGGCGCCTGCGCCCACTGCTCCAGCTGCTCCCGGAGCCGGGCTGAAGCCTGTTGCTGCTTGCCCTGGCGATCATCGACAAAGGCCTGGGCCGGCTGCTTGGCATGCTGGCCGACACGGGCGAATGCCGCCCTGCGTTGCTCGGCGCTCAGGCCGAAAAAATCACCCAGATGGCCGTCCATGGCGGCGGGCAGCTCGCTGTAGTTCAGCGCCAGGCCATGGTGTTCGTGGCAGTGCTGCAACCCCAGTTGCAACAAACGCCCCAGGCGCCGGGCGATCCAGCTTTCCCGGTCCTGGAAGGGCTCGTCATCGTCCAGCGCGCTAGGCCCGATCAAGCCTGGCGTCATGTGCATGCCGGAACGACGCAGGTGCGACACGGCAATTTCCAGCGGGTCGCGATACAAGAACAGCCACGGCGTATCAGCGAAGCACTGGCGCAGCAGCGGCAGCTCGCCAATGTTCCAGGCATCGAGCTTGATCACCAGCCGCTGCTCAGTGCCGCGGCGCACCTGCCCATAGGCCGACAGCAAGCCCACAAGCGCAGCAGCCCGCTCCTGTGGGGCCAGCGAACTGCGTAGCAATGCATCCAGCGGCGGCGGTTCGGACACCAGGATATGGTCGTCCAGGCAGGCCAGCATCTGGCTGACCAGGGTCGAACCGCAGCGCGAGGCGTGGAAGATAAAGGCGCTGGGCGTCAGGCCCGGGCCAGGTTGGCGCCATTCGGTCAGGCCAGACAACGGCGTCTGGCGTCGGAACGCCTGATTGAACGGCAGGCGCAGGGCCTCCTCGACCGCCTCGCGGAAAAACGGCTGCGACAGCGGCCTGTCGCCGAACCAGCACCAGTCGACCCGCCACTCGTCACGCGGCTGCCAGATGCGGATCGGCAACCAGCCGTGCAGGTTCAGGCCGTCCATTGCTCATTCCACAGGCGCCGCCCCTGGCGCATGGCCGAACGCAGGTCTTCGCGGGTGAACGCCAGGCCACGCCCGGTCGCCAGGGCCAGGGTGCGCTCGATGAAGGCTTCGCTGTCGGTCAGCGCCTGCAAGGCCTGGCACAGCTCGATATCCTCTTCGAGCAACCGGCAAAACTGAGCGAAGTCCACGGCAGCTCGGCCCAGGCCAGGCGCCGGAGTGGTCGGCACGCCGTCGGTAATCGCCTGTTCCAGCCAGGGGTCGGGGCGGCAATCGATCACCAGGTGAATACGTTCCTGGCTGTCGTGGTTGTCCACACGGTGCGGGCGCGACAGGTCGAGAAACCAGCACTCCCCCGCCAGCATCGGCATGCGCTGCCCGTCGAGCAGGAAATCCACCCGCGGCGGGCTGAGCAAGGGGATATGCAGGCGCAGGTCGGCGTCCGGGCCGCCCAGGTCGTAGTCGCGGTGTTCATGAATCCGTGCCCCCGGCCCCAGCCGCAGCAGGCGCGCCGAGACGATCCGCAAGGGCAGGTGCCGCAATGCCTGTTGCCAGTCCGGGTCCTGCCGCCAGGGCTCGCGCTGTACCGGCAGGCCCTTGCCCGGCGCCAGCTCGGAGGGCGCGTCGACCGCCGAGATCAAGGCCACACCGCTCCAGTCGCCCTCGTAATAGCCACCGTTGAAGTGGCCCTGCCAGGCGCTCGCGTCGATTCGCGCCAGGGCGCGCAACAGCCGTGGCAGGTCCACGCTGACGGGCAGCCGGGCGAACGCCGGACGACTCATGAAGCAGGCAGCACCTTGCGCTCGACCAGCCAGCCGAGCAATTGCCGCTGGCAGTCTTCGATCGACTGAACGCCAGTATCCAGTTCCAGCGCAGCCCGTGGCGGCTCGTAGGGCGCCGAGATACCGGTGAAACCGGGCAGCTCGCCGCTGCGGGCGCGGGCGTAATGCCCCTTGGGATCGCGCTGTTCACAGACCGCCAGCGAGGCGCTGCACCAGACTTCCAGGTAGTCCTCGCCCAGGCGTCGGGCGAACAGCTCGCGCTGCTCGATCAGCGGGGCGATCATCGCCAGGATCACGATCTGCCCGTTGTCCACCAGCAAGGCCGCCAGCTCGCTGGCGCGGCGGATGTTTTCCCGACGGTCGGCCTCGGCGAACCCCAGGTCGCGGTTCAGGCCGCCGCGCAAGGCATCGCCGTCCAGCACCATGCTCTGCCGACCGTGCTGGAACAGCCCGGCCTGCAGCGCCTGGGCCAGGGTCGACTTGCCCGCCGCCGGCAGGCCGGTCAGCAGGATCGCCACCCCGCGATGGCCGTTGCGCGCCTCGCGCTGGCCCCGGCTGACGCTGGCCTGGGGTGCCTGCAGATTATTGTCTTTGGGCATGGGCCACCGGCGTAGTGATATTGCCCGCCGCCCAGTCGGCCTCGCGGCTGGCCAGCGCCGTGGCGATGGACTGCACCTGGGTCGATTGCACCTCGTTGGGCAGCGGGTCGAGCCCGGCGCTGGCGAAGATCTGCCCATAGGCGTTGCGCAGGTCGGCATAGGCCAGGTCGCGCCGCAGGTCCGCCTGCAAGGTGTTCAGCTCGCCCTGGATCAGGTCCAGTTCGCCGATGCCATTGGCCTGGTAGCGGTTGCGCAGCTGGCCGACGATCTGCCCGTCGATGTCCGCCAGTTCCTGGCTGGTCTTGAACTGGCGCAGCGCGTCGCGGTAGTTGGCGTTGGCCACATAGACCTGGGCCAGCACGGCGATGGACATGGCCTGGCGACGGGCCGCGGCGACGTCTTCACCGGCCTTGGCGGTGTCGATGGCCGCCGGCGCGGAGAGCACGTTGAACAGGTTCCAGGTGACCTTCACCCCGTAGTCGGCCCACTTGTCGTTGACCAAAAACGAGTTGCTGTCGTAATGCCCGCCGGCGGAGAACTCCAGGCCCGGCAGCAGGCGCAGCATGGCCTTGCGGGTTTCCGCGGCGCTGATGCGGCTCTGGTAATCCTGCTCGCGCAGTTCCGGGCGGCTGGTCAGGGCCTCATGTTCGAGGCGGGCCATATCGACCTTGAGCTCCGGCACCGGATAGTCGTCGGTGGTCGCCAGGGTCAGGTTGGTGCCCATGGGCAGGTTGATCAGGGTCGCCAGCTCGGTCTTGGCCAGGGACAACGCCCGGCGCTGCTCCTCCAGCTGGCGGGTGGCCTCGATCAGCGAGCGCTGGTAGGCCAGGGCCTGCACCGGGTCGCCGATACGTTGCTCGCTCATGCTCTGGCTGTTGCCGCGAGCCTGGTCGACCCGGCC
Organism: Pseudomonas sp. GW460-12-10-14-TSB1; assembly: GCF_017349775.1. Taxonomy (NCBI): domain Bacteria; kingdom Pseudomonadati; phylum Pseudomonadota; class Gammaproteobacteria; order Pseudomonadales; family Pseudomonadaceae; genus Pseudomonas; species Pseudomonas sp. GW460-12-10-14-TSB1. The sequence continues at coordinate 6,960 of NZ_JACNAC010000039.1, read as the reverse complement.
CATGAGGCTGTCGATCTGCTTGAGCAGGCGTTCGGCCGCCACCGCCCGCCAATAGGCCGAGCGCACGTCCTGGACGATGGTGTTGATCACCTTGCGCCGGCGCTCCTGGACGATCAGCCGCTGGTCGCCTTGCTGCTTGGCATTGATGTAGCTGACGCCGAAGTCCAGGACGTTCCAGACCATGGTCAGGTCGGCCACTCTGCGGTCCCGGTCCTGGGAGGTCGAAGGTTCCAGGGACTGGGTACCGGTCTCCACGCTCTGGCTGCTGGAGGCACTGACGTTGTTGCGCCCCACGTAGCCGGCGGAGAGGGCCATGCGCGGCAGCATGTCGAAACTGGCGAGGTCCAGTTGGCGCTTGGCCAGGGCCTCTTCCATGATTTTCAACCGGCCCTCGAGGTTGTACTTCACCGCCCGGGCCATGGCCTGGTGCAGGGTCAGCGGGCCACTCAGCGGTTCCTGGTCCTTGTACATGCTCTGCAGGTCGCTCCTGGCGCGCTGCTCACTGGCACTGCGTTCAATCGGTTTACTGCTGACGGCACAACCACTGACCATCAGCGCCAACAAGCTGACCCCGAACAACTTCTGACTTTTATTCATCCTTGTCTCGCCCCTGGGTGCCGCATCGTATTTATGTATTGTTTCAAGCCTGCATTGCGCTGATGCCGGCCTGTTCGAACGCCTTGGCCAGATCGCGGATCGGCCGTTGTTCTGTGTCTTGCATCACTTGCAATTGCTGGGTCAACGACGGTGCCCCAAACACCCCGCGCCCGCCCTGGGAAAGATCGCCGACCTTGGGCTTGTCGCCGAAGGACTTCAGCGAACCGCCGCCCTCGGCGGAATCCTGGCCAAACAGCAGCGACAGCGTGCTTTGGCTGAATACCCCGCCATCGCCGCCACCGAAGCCCAGGAAGCCATGGCCATTGCCGTCGCCGCCGGGATCGCTGCTGCCGAATACCTGGGCAATGAAGCTTGACGCCAGGGCCCCGTGATTGATGAAAATGTCCCCCAACGGCCGGATGCCATCGCCCAGCACCCGCTGCTCGAACAGTGGCGCGAAGGCCAGTGGCGAGCCCAGGTCGCCAACGGGTGGCGTGGTGACCGTGGGTTGCAGCGGCACATAAGGCGGCAGCGGCGGAACCACCGGGTCGCTCGAACGGAATTCCGGATCGCCCACCGGCTGCTGCGTCGGAGGGTTGGCCACCGGCACAGTGTTGATCGCGTAGTTGTTGGAGTCGGTACTGCCGGTGCCGGTATTGCCGAATGAGTCGCTCACCCCGCCGTTGTTCAGGCTGATCAGGTTGCTGGTATCGCTGATATTGGCCGTTGGCGTCAGGGTCGCGGTCCAGGTCCGGCCGCCGTCGCTGCTGCTCAGGGCGCTCAGGGTGCCGTTGGCCACCGTCAGGTCCGAGTTGGTGAAGCCGCTGATCGCCTCGCTGAAGGTGATGGTCACGCTGCTGGTCTGGCCCACGCCGAGGCTGCTGTTAGCGACCACGATGGTCGCGGTCGGCCGCTGGGTATCGATCAGGTAATTGTTCGAATCCGTGCTGCCCAGCCCGGTATTGCCCGAGGCATCCGTCACGCCACTGCCGTTGAGGGTGATCAGGTTGCTCGTATCGCTGACGTTGGTGTTCGGCGTGAAGGTCGCGGTCCAGGTGATGCCGCCATCGCTGCTGCTGACCGCGCTCAAGGTGCCATTGGCCACCGTCAGGTCGCTGTTGTCGAAGCCGCTCACCGCCTTGCTGAAGGTGATGGTCGCCAGGGAGGTGTCGCCCACCGCCAGCATCGGGTTGGCGACCACTACAGTAGCGGTGGGCCGCACGGTATCGATGACGTAGTTGGCCGAGTCGGTGGTGCCGCTGCCGGTGTTGCCAACGGCGTCTATCACTCCGGCGTTGTTCAGGGTGATCTGATTGCTGCTGTCGCTGATGTTGATGGCCGGGGTAAAGGTGGCGGTCCAGGTAACCCCGCCATCGCTGCTGCTCAAGGCCCCCAGGGTACCGTTGGCCACCGTCAGGTCCGAGTTGGTGAAGCCGCTGATCGCCTCGCTGAAAGTGATGGTGACAGTGGTGGTTTCGCCCGCTTTCAGGGCAGTGTCGGCCAGCACGATGGTGGCGGTCGGCCGCCCGGTGTCGATGATGAAATTGTTCGAGTCGGTGCTGCCGCTGCCGGCGTTGCCTGCCGCGTCACTGACCCCGCTGTTGTTGAGGCTGATCAGGTTGGTGGCATCGCTGACGTTGACGTTCGGGGTGAAGGTCGCGGTCCAGGTGATGCCGCCGTCGCTGCTGCTCACCGCGCTCAGGGTACCGTTGCTCACCGTCAGGTCGCTGTTATCGAAACCGCTGACCGCCTCGCTGAAGGTGATGGTCACCAGGCTGGTTTCGCCAATCGGCAGAATCGGATTGGCCACCACTATGGTCGCGGTTGGACGCGCCGTGTCGATGACATAGTTGTTCGAATCCGTGGTGCCGCTGCCCGCGTTGCCCGAGGCGTTGGTCACGCCGCTGTTGTTCAGGGTGATCACGTTACTGGTATCGCTGATGCCCACCGTCGGGGTGAAGGTGGCGGTCCAGGTGATGCCGCCATCGCTGCTGCTGACCGCACTCAGGGTGCCGTTGGCGATGGTCAGGTCGGCGTTGGTGAAACCGCTCACCGCCTCGGAGAAGGTGATGGTCACCAGCGTGGTTTCGCCAGCCTTCAACGCCGTGTCGGCGATCACGAGGGTAGCCGTTGGCACTAGGGTTTCGATGCTGTAGTTGGCGGAGTTGGTGCTCCCGGTACCGCTGTTGCCGGCCAGGTCGGTGATGCCGGTGTTGTTCAAGGTGATCAGGTTGCTCAGGTCGGTGATGCCGGCCGTCGGGGTGAAGGTGGCAGTCCAGGTGATGCCGCCGTCGCTACTGCTCACCGCGCTCAGGGTGCCGTTGGCCACCGTCAGGTCGCTGTTGTCGAAACCGCTCACGGCTTCGCTGAAGGTGATGGTCACCAGCGAGGTTTCGCCAGCCTTGAGGGTCGAGTCGGAGAGAACGATGGTGGCGGTCGGACGCTGGCTGTCGACCGCGTAGTTGTTGGAATCGGTGGTGCCGCTGCCGGTGTTGCCGGACAGGTCCTGGATCCCGCTGTTGTTCAACTGAATGATGTTGCTGGTATCGGTGATGCCCGCCGCCGGGGTCAGGGTGGCGGTCCAGGTGATGCCGCCATCGCTGCTGCTGACCGCGCTCAAGGTGCCGTTGTCGATGGTCAGGTCAGCGTTGGTGAAGCCGCTCACCGCCTCGGAGAAGGTAATGGTCACCAACGAAGTCTGGCCCACGCCCAGGGCGCTGTCGGCGACTACGATGGTCGCGGTCGGCCGCACCGTATCGATGGCGTAGTTGTTCGAGTCGGTGGTGCCGCTGCCGGCGTTGCCGGAAGCGTTGGTCACGCCGCTGTTATCCAGGGTGATCAGGTTGGTGGTGTCGGTAATGCCCGTCGTCGGGGTGAAAGTGGCGATCCAGGTAATGCCGCCGTCGCTGCTGCTGACCGCGCTCAGGGTGCCGTTGTCGATGGTCAGGTCAGCGTTGGTGAAGCCGCTCACCGCCTCGGAGAAGGTGATGGTCACCAATGAGGTTTCACCAATCTTCAAAGCGTTGTCGGCGATCACTATGGTCGCGGTCGGCAGGACGGTGTCGATGCTGTAGTTATTCGAGTTGGTGGTGCCGCTGCCAGTGTTGCCGGCCAGGTCGGTGACTCCGGTGTTGTTCAGGGTAATCAGGTTGCTGGCGTCGTTGATACCGACAGTCGGAGTGAAGGTGGCGGTCCAGGTGATGCCGCCATCGCTGCTGCTGACCGCGGTCAGCGTGCCGTTGGCGATGCTCAGGTCGGCGTTGGTGAAGCCACTGACCGCCTCGCTGAAGGTGATGGTCACCAACGAGGTTTCACCGGCGCTGAGAGCACTGTCGGCGACCACTATGGTCGCGGTCGGCCGAACCGTGTCGATGGCGTAATTGTTGGAATCGGTGGTGCCAGTGCCGGCGTTGCCGGACAGGTCGGCGATGCCGGTGTTGTTCAGGGTGATCAGGTTGGTCGTATCGCTGATGCTGGCGCTCGGGGTGAAAGTCGCGGTCCAGGTAATGCCACCGTCGCTGCTGCTCACCGCGCTCAGGGTGCCGTTGGCGATGCTCAGGTCGGCGTTGGTGAAGCCGCTGACGGCCTCGCTGAAGGTAATGGTCACCAGCGAGGTTTCGCCGATTCTCAGCGCGGTATCGGCGACCACTATGGTCGCGGTCGGCCGTACGGTATCGATGACGTAGTTGTTCGAGTCGGTGGTGCCGCTGCCCGCGTTGCCGGAAGCGTTGGTCACACCGCTGTTATCCAGGGTAATCAGGTTGGTGGTGTCGGTAATGCCCGTCGTCGGGGTGAAAGTAGCGATCCAGGTAATGCCGCCGTCGCTGCTGCTCACCGCGCTCAGAGTACCGTTGGCGATAGTCAGGTCGGCATTGGTGAACCCCGTCACCGCTTCGCTGAAAGTGATGGTCACCAACGAGGTTTCACCGATCTTCAAGGCGTTGTCGGCGATCACTATGGTCGCGGTCGGCAGGACAGTGTCGATGCTGTAGTTGTTGGAGTTGGTGGTGCCGCTGCCGCTATTGCCGGCCAGGTCGGCGATGCCGGTGTTGTTCAGGGTGATCAGGTTACTGGCGTCGTTGATACCGACGGTCGGGGTGAAGGTGGCGGTCCAAGTGATACCGCCATCGCTGCTGCTGACCGCGGTCAGGGTGCCGTTGGCGATGCTCAGGTCGGCGTTGGTGAAACCGCTGACTGCTTCGCTGAAGGTGATGGTCACCAGCGAAGTTTCACCGGCGCTGAGGGCGCTGTCAGCGACCACGATAGTCGCGGTCGGACGGACGGTGTCGATCGCGTAGTTGTTGGAATCGGTGGTGCCGCTGCCGGCGTTGCCGGACAGGTCGGCGATGCCGGTGTTGTCCAGGGTGATCAGGTTGGTCGTATCGCTGATGCTGGCGCTCGGGGTAAAGGTGGCAGTCCAGGTGATGCCGCCGTCGCTGCTGCTCACCGCGCTCAAGGTGCCGTTGGCGATGGTCAGGTCGGCGTTGGTGAAGCCGCTGACCGCCTCGGAGAAGGTGATGGTCACCAGCGAGGTTTCGCCGATTCTCAGCGCGCTGTCGGCGACTACGATGGTCGCGGTCGGCCGCACCGTATCGATGGCGTAGTTGTTCGAGTCGGTGGTGCCCACGCCCAGGTTGCCCACGGCGTTCTGTACGCCGGTGTTGTCGAGGGTGATCAGGTTGGTGGTATCGCTGATGCTGGCGGTCGGGGTGAAGGTCGCCGTCCAGGTGATGCCACCGTCGCTGCTGCTCACCGCAGTCAGTGTGCCGTTGGCGATAGTCAGGTCGGCGTTGGTGAACCCGGTTACCGCCTCGGAGAAGGTGATGGTCACCAGCGAGGTTTCACCGATTCTCAAGGCATTGTCGGCGACCACTATGGTGGCCGTCGGATGCGCGGTGTTGATCACATAGTTGCCCGAGTTCGTGGTGCCGCTGCCGGTATTGCCGGCCAGGTCGGCGATGCCGGTGTTGTTCAGGGTGATCAGGTTGCTGGCGTCGCTGATGCCATCGGTCGGGGTGAAGGTGGCGGTCCAGGTGATGCCGCCGTCGCTGCTGCTCACCGCAGTCAGCGTGCCGTTGGCGATGCTCAGGTCGGCGTTGGTGAAGCCGCTGACCGCCTCGCTGAAGGTGATGGTCACCAGGGACGTTTCGCCCGCCGTGAGGGTGCTGTCGGCGACCACTATGGTCGCTGTCGGGCGGACGGTATCGATCGAGTAATTGTTGGAGTCGGTGGTGCCGCTGCCGGCGTTGCCGGCCAGGTCGGCGATGCCGGTGTTGTCCAAGGTGATCAGGTTGGTCGTATCGGTGATGCTGGCGCTCGGGGTGAAGGTGCCGGTCCAGGTGATGCCGCCGTCGCTGCTGCTCACCGCGGTCAGGGTGCCGTTGGCGATGGTCAGGTCGGCGTTGGTCAAGCCGCTGACCGCTTCGCTGAAGGTGATGGTCACCAGCGAGGTTTCACCGATTCTCAGCGCGCTGTCGGCGACTACGATGGTCGCGGTCGGCCGTACGGTATCGATCACGTAATTGTTGGAGGTGGTGCTACCGACCCCGGCGGTGCCAAGGCCATTGATCACCCCGGTGTTATCCAGGGTGATCACGTTGGTGGTATCGGTGATGCTCGAAGTCGGGGTGAAGGTGGCGGTCCAGGTGATGCCGCCGTCGCTGCTGCTGACCGCAGTCAAGGTGCCGTTGGCGATGGTCAGGTCGGCGTTGGTGAAACCAGTCACTGCCTCGGAGAAGGTGATGGTCACCAGCGAGGTCTCGCCGATGCTCAACGTGGTATCCGCCACCACTATGGTCGCGGTGGGCGGTGGTGCGTAGGCGGTATTGAGGACGCCGCCGTCGTTGTAGATGGTCGCGAAAGAAGTCGGTGAAGTACCGGTGGTGCCACCACCCAGCGCCACGCCGCCGGCGCCACTGGCCGCCGCGTTGCCACTCAGGGCGGCGAAGTTGGCCGCGGTGATCAGGAAGGTGCCCTTGTTCCAGATCGCACCGACGCCTCGGCCGCCGATCCCGCCGTTGCTGGCGTTGCTGCCTTGGCCGCCACCGCCACCACCGCCGCCGCCCGCGCCGATGTTGTTGCTGATGGTCGAGGTGCCGATCACGGTGATGGTGCCGCTGGAGGCGTTGTAGATACCACCGGCGGCATTGCCGCCCGCGCCGCCGACCTTGTCCCAACCCGCGCCGCCGCCACCGCCGCCGATGGAAATCGTGCCGTTGGTGGCCGTGGCGCCGTTGCCGCCGTTGCTGTAGTAGGACACGCCCAGGCCGCCCGCGCCGCCGGTGCTGGTACCGCCGCGACCGCCCATATGGGCGGCGTCGTAGCCACCGCCATAACCGCCCACGCCACCACTGCCGGCCTGGC
>NZ_JACNAC010000038.1:0-64307 GCF_017349775.1 Pseudomonas sp. GW460-12-10-14-TSB1 | reverse complement strand
GCTTGAACTGCGCGAGGTGCACCCATGAACCTGCACGAGTTGAATGCTTATGCCGTCGCCGGAAAAATCGACGAGTTGAACCTGATCTCCCTCGAAGGCGGTATCTATCTGCTCGAGGCGCGGATGCATGGGGCAGCCTATCCATTGAGCGACGCCCACGGTCAGATGTTGCATCTGCGTTCGGTGGAGCATGCCCGGGAAGTGCTGCATGCCTTTCCCAAGCTGCCCTTCAACCTGATTCACGCTTCAGTGCATGATGAGATGTGCGGCCTCTCGGCCGGTATCGATGACAGCCTGCGGGTACCCCTCGCCGTCCGCTCGGTCTGACAGGCGGGACGCACGTTCATCGCCGTGGCATCTGTGCTAGTCTGCTCGCCCTTTTGGTTCCGGGCGTCCCGGGATGCGCTGTGTACGCACGGCGGATTTCCGAGCCGTCCGCACAGCGGAGCAGTGTCATGTCCGAAGTAAATCTGTCCACCGACGAAACCCGCGTCAGCTACGGTATCGGCCGTCAGCTGGGCGACCAGCTGCGTGACAACCCGCCACCGGGCGTGAGCCTGGATGCCATCCTGGCCGGCCTGACCGACGCGTTCGCCGGCAAGCCTAGCCGTGTAGGCCAGGAAGAAATGTCCGCCAGCTTCAAGGTGATCCGCGAAATCATGCAGGCCGAAGCTGCTGCCAAGGCTGAAGCCGCTGCTGGCGCAGGCCTGGCTTTCCTGGCTGAAAACGCCAAGCGTGAAGGCATCACCACTCTGGCCTCCGGCCTGCAGTTCGAAGTGCTGACCCAGGGCGAAGGCGCCAAGCCATCCCGTGAAGACAGCGTGCGTACCCACTACCACGGCACCCTGATCGACGGCACTGTGTTCGACAGCTCCTACGAGCGCGGCCAGCCTGCGGAATTCCCGGTCGGCGGCGTGATCGCTGGCTGGACCGAAGCGCTGCAACTGATGAATGCCGGCAGCAAATGGCGTCTGTACGTGCCGAGCGAGCTGGCTTACGGCGCGCAAGGCGTGGGCAGCATCCCGCCGCACAGTGTTCTGGTGTTTGACGTCGAGCTGCTCGACGTTCTGTAAGCCTCAGCTGTCGGGCTGAGCTTGCTCGCGATCCATGCGCCGTGTTTGCGGTGTACGGATCGCGAGCAGGCTTGCCTTGGCAGAGGGGTTAGGCGGGGTCATAGGCGTATTTTTGCGCTCAGGCCTTGCCCTTCGGCTGTTCCGGCAGGGCGCAAGGCCCGTGCATAGCAGAACAGAAACAGGTTGCGCACCAGTTCCTTGAGCACCACCGGCTCGCTGGAACTCAGGCCATTGAGGTCAAGATCGCCCTGGTCCTGCAGCTCGTTCAAGGCTTCTTCTTCCAGTACCGCACAGACTTCCCCGGTTTCCCGATGCAGGATTCGCAGGTAAGGGTGTGGGCGGTCCAGCCATGCGTCGATCAAATAAGTCATGAGTCTCATCTCCTTGATGGGTTTCAATGAGAATAATTCTTATTCAATGAATAGCAAGTACCTATTGGCGGTTTCTGCTTTTTTCTGTGTGGAAATTGTTGTGGGTCAAAAGGGCTGGCCTTTTGATATGTGGTGGGGAATGAGGGGAGTTTGGCGGGAGCGGGGAGGGCTTCACCCCGTGCCTGGCACGGGGCGATAGCCGGAATATCAGACCTTGCGGACGAACTCGGACTTGAGTTTCATCGGGCCGATACCGTCGATCTTGCAGTCGATGTCGTGGTCGCCATCGCACAGGCGGATGTTCTTGACCTTGGTGCCGACCTTGACCACCAGCGAGGTGCCCTTGACCTTGAGGTCCTTGATCACGGTGATGGTGTCGCCGTCTTGCAGGACATTACCGACCGAGTCTTTTTTCACGGTTTCATCGGATGCGGCCTCGGCTTCGCCGTTGGCGGACCATTCGTGGGCGCATTCCGGGCAGACCAGTTGGGCGCCGTCTTCATAGGTGTATTCGGAATTGCATTTCGGGCAGGGTGGCAACGTGCTCACTAAGGCTCCTCGGATTCAGGAAGGCTAAAAAGCGCACATTATATAGGGTTTTGCGCGGGGAAGGGGTATCGCGGGGGATTGGGCGAGAAAGCACCGCGAGCCAGCCCGCTCCTGCGCAGGGCAGGAGCGGGCTGGCGTGCAGTCGAAGCTTAGTGGGTGCGGGCTACAGCGAATTCGCTCAGTTCCACCAGCGCGTCGCGGTATTCGCTCGGCGGCAAGGCTTCCAGGCAGGCGATGGCACGAGCGACATAATCGCGGGCCAGTTGCGCGGTGTAGTCCAGGGAACCGGAGGCTTCCACGGCAGCGCGGATGCTTTCCAGGTCTTCGATACCGCCTTTCTGGATCGCCTGGCGCACCAGGGCCGCCTGTTCCGGCGTGCCTTCGCGCATGGTGTAGATCAGCGGCAGGGTCGGCTTGCCTTCGGCCAGGTCGTCGCCGACGTTCTTGCCCAGGGTTTCCGCGTCGCCACGGTAGTCGAGCAGGTCGTCCACCAGTTGGAAGGCCACGCCCAGGTGATCGCCGAAGGTGCGCAGGGCTTCGCTCTGCTCCTCGGTGGCGCCGGCCAGGGCGGCGGCGCTGTGGGTCGAGGCCTCGAAGAGCATCGCGGTCTTGCCGCGGATGACTTCCATGTAGGTTTCTTCGGTGGTGCTGGCGTCACGGACTTTCGACAGCTGCAGCACTTCGCCTTCGGCGATGATGCGGGTGGCTTGCGAAAGGATCTTCATCACCGGCATCGAGCCCAGCTCGACCATCATCTCGAAGGAGCGCGAGTACAGGAAGTCGCCCACCAGCACGCTCGGGGCGTTGCCCCACATGGCGTTGGCGGTCGAACGGCCACGGCGCATGCCGGACATGTCGACCACGTCGTCATGCAGCAGGGTGGCGGTGTGCAGGAATTCGATGGTGGCGGCCAGCAGGCGCAGGTCGTCGCCTTCGCGACCCAGGGCCTTGCCACACAGCAGCACCAATAAAGGACGCAGGCGTTTACCCCCGGCCGAGGTAATGTAGTCGCCGATTTTCGATACCAGCGGCACTCGGGAGGTCAGCTGCTTCTTGATGATGCCGTCGACGGCGCTAAAATCGTCCGCCACCGCGCGGTAGAAAGCTTGGGGTTGCATCAGCGACAGGTGCTCCAGAAGGGTTGCGCGGCATGCTAGGACCCACGTCCGGGGCTGTCAAGGCGCGATGGACGGCCCCTTGCATCGCCAAGACAGCTTGCGTACAATCGCGCACCCTGAACTTCCTGGGCAGCACCTGCCTTACGCAATTGCACTTGGGCCGTTCCAGCCCCATGCAGCCATGCCAGCCAATACCTCTTCTTATAAAGAGCTGGGTGAGCAGGATTATCGGAGAAATACCATGTACGCAGTAATCGTTACCGGCGGTAAGCAATACAAGGTCGCTGAAGGTGAATACCTGAAGATCGAAAAACTGGAAATCGCCACTGGCGAATCCGTGACTTTTGACCGCGTTCTGTTGGTTGCCAATGGCGACGACGTGAACATCGGCGCACCTGTTGTTGCTGGCGCAACCGTCAAGGCTGAAGTGATCTCCCAAGGTCGTCACGATAAAGTCCGCATCATCAAGTTCCGTCGCCGTAAGCACCACATGAAGCGTATGGGCCACCGCCAGTGGTTCACCGAGATCAAAATCACCGGTATTCAGGCTTAATTTCAGCCTAATTCCTCACTAGGAGAATTGAACTCATGGCACACAAAAAAGCTGGTGGTAGTACCCGTAACGGTCGCGACTCAGAAGCCAAACGCCTTGGCGTGAAGATGTATGGCGGCCAGGTCATCAAGGCCGGCAACATCATCGTGCGTCAGCGCGGCACCCAATTCCACGCTGGCTACGGCGTTGGCATGGGTAAAGATCACACCCTCTTCGCGAAAATCGAAGGCGTGATCAAGTTTGAAGTAAAAGGCGCCTTCGGTCGTCGTTACGTGAGCGTTGTCGCAGCTTAATTGCGCGATCGCTGGAAAAGCCCTGTCTTGCGACGGGGCTTTTTCGTTTGTGGGGTGAGTCTCTTGCAAAACTGTTTGTATGGGCTGCCAGCGCTGGATGTTACGGCCGTTGATCGGGGTCGCTGCGCTCATTTTTGCAAGAGTCTTATGTCTTAGTGTTTTTCGGCTCGCCCGTGCGGCGAGAGGCGTTTTGTTATGAAGTTCGTTGATGAAGTTTCGATCCGAGTAAAAGCTGGCGACGGCGGCAATGGCTGCATGAGTTTCCGTCGGGAAAAATTCATCGAAAACGGTGGTCCGAACGGTGGTGATGGTGGTGACGGCGGCTCGATCTACATGATCGCCGACGAAAACCTCAACACCCTGGTGGACTACCGCTACACCCGCCATTTCGACGCCGAGCGCGGCTCCAATGGCGGCAGTACCGATTGCACCGGCAAGAAGGGTGAGGATCTCGAGCTGCGCGTACCGGTCGGCACCACGGTGATCGATGCCGGTACTCAGGAAGTGATCGGTGACCTGACCAAGGCCGGTCAGCGTTTGCTGGTGGTGCAGGGCGGCTGGCACGGTCTGGGTAATACCCGTTTCAAATCCAGTACCAACCGTGCGCCGCGCCAGACCACTCCGGGTAAGCCGGGTGAGCAGCGTGATCTCAAGCTGGAGCTGAAAGTGCTGGCGGACGTTGGTCTGCTGGGCTTGCCGAATGCCGGTAAGAGCACCTTTATCCGCTCGGTTTCCGCGGCCAAGCCGAAAGTGGCCGACTATCCGTTCACCACCCTGGTGCCGAACCTGGGCGTGGTCAGTGTCGATCGCTGGAAGAGCTTCGTGATCGCCGACATTCCGGGCCTGATCGAAGGCGCTTCGGATGGTGCGGGCCTGGGTATCCGTTTCCTCAAGCACTTGGCGCGTACCCGTCTGTTGCTGCACCTCGTGGATATGGCGCCGCTGGATGAAAGCAGCCCGGCCGATGCCGCGGAAGTGATTGTCAACGAGCTGACCAAGTTCAGCCCGTCCCTGGCTGAGCGTGATCGCTGGCTGGTGCTGAACAAGTGCGACCAGATTCTCGAGGAAGAGCATGAGGCGCGGGTCAAGGAGATCGTCGATCGCCTGGAGTGGACCGGTCCGGTGTACGTGATCTCGGCCATTTCCAAAGATGGTACCGAGCGCCTGAGCCGCGACATCATGCGTTATCTGGAAGATCGGGCCGATCGCCTGGCGGCCGACCCGGCTTATGCCGACGAATTGGCTGAGCTCGATCAGCGCATCGAGGACGAGGCGCGTGCCCAGCTGCAGGCTCTGGACGACCAGCGTGCCCTGCGCCGCAGCGGCGTGAAGAGCGTGCATGACATCGGCGACGATGACTGGGACGAAGAAGATGTGGATGACGAAGATGGTCCGGAAATCATTTACGTCCGCGACTGATTCGTTGCAGTAAACTACAAGCGCCGCTCACTGAGCGGCGTTTTAGTATCCAGAAAACGTAGTATCAAGAAGCTTAGTATCAAGAAACGTAGCCACGAATAACTTATGGGCGCGCTCGGTCGCGTGGCTCTCAAGCTAAGGTTGAAGAAGATGCGGAGTAAGGTGACAGGTGCGCAGCGCTGGGTCGTGAAGATCGGCAGCGCACTGCTGACGGCGGACGGCAAAGGGCTGGATCGCGCGGCAATGGGCGTTTGGGTCGAGCAGATGGTGGCCTTGCATGAGGCTGGCGTCGAGCTGGTATTGGTTTCCTCCGGCGCGGTCGCGGCCGGCATGAGCCGCCTGGGCTGGACCGCACGACCGAGTGCGATGCATGAACTGCAGGCGGCCGCGGCCATTGGCCAGATGGGCCTGGTGCAGGCTTGGGAGTCGAGCTTCGCCGAGCATGGCTTGCATACCGCGCAGATCCTGCTGACCCATGACGACCTGTCCGACCGCAAGCGTTACCTGAACGCCCGCAGCACCTTGCGTGCGCTGGTCGAGCTCAAGGTGATTCCGGTCATCAATGAAAACGACACCGTGGTTACCGATGAGATCCGCTTCGGCGACAACGACACCCTGGCGGCCCTGGTGGCCAACCTGGTCGAGGCCGATCTGCTGGTGATTCTCACCGATCGCGACGGCATGTTCGATGCCGACCCGCGTAGCAATCCCGATGCCCAGCTGATTTACGAGGCGCGCGCCGACGATCCGGCGCTGGATGCGGTGGCGGGCGGTACGGGTGGCGCGCTGGGGCGCGGCGGTATGCAGACCAAGTTGCGCGCGGCGCGCCTGGCGGCCCGTTCCGGGGCGCACACCATTATTGTCGGTGGGCGCCTGGAGCGGGTGCTGGATCGCCTCAAGGCGGGCGAGCGTCTGGGTACCTTGCTGTCGCCTGAGCGCGGCATGCTAGCGGCGCGCAAGCAATGGCTGGCTGGGCATCTGCAAACCCGTGGCACCCTGGTGTTGGATGATGGAGCGGTGTCGGCCTTGTCCCAGGGCAACAAGAGCTTGCTGCCGGTGGGCGTCAAGCTGGTTCAGGGCAGCTTCCGTCGTGGCGAAATGGTGGTGTGCGTGGCGCCGGACGGGCGTGAAATCGCCCGCGGCCTGGCCAACTACAGCGCCCTGGAGGCGCAAAAAATCATCGGTCAGTCCTCTGATGCGATCGTCGGTTTGTTGGGGTACATGGCTGAGCCCGAGCTGGTTCACCGTGACAACCTGATTCTGGTCTAAGGAAAAACCAATGCGCGTAGCAAAAGGGTTGTTGGGGTTGCTGTTGGCGATGCCGCTGCTGGTCTCTGCTGAAGAAATCGGCCAGGTGTCGACGGTGTTCAAGTTTGTCGGGCCCAACGATCGTATTGTGGTCGAGGCCTTCGACGATCCGAAGGTGGAGGGTGTGACCTGCTACCTGTCGCGCGCCAAGACTGGTGGCGTGAAGGGCGGGTTGGGGCTGGCGGAGGATCGCGCCGAGGCCTCCATTGCCTGTCGCCAGGTTGGGCCGATCAGCTTCAAGGGCGAGCTCAAGGATGGCGAAGAGGTGTTCAAGGAGCGCACTTCGCTGGTGTTCAAGACCATGCAGGTGGTGCGTTTCCTCGACAAGAAGCGCAATACCCTGGTGTACCTGGTCTACAGTGATCGGCTGATCGAGGGCAGTCCGCAGAATGCGGTGACGGCGATTCCGATCTTGCCTTGGACGCAGAACCCGTAAAGGTCTTCAAGGTTTGCTCCTGCAGTGGTTATGCCCTGCAGGGGCTGCCGGTCGATGTTCGATTGCTTGTGATAATGGTTTGGTAGTCAAAAACAGCAAATCGCAGGCAATAAAAAACCGACCCTGAGGTCGGTTTTTTAACAAGCGTATCGCTTAGGCTGCAGCAGCGAGCTTCAGAGCCTTGATGTGGCCATTCAGGCGGCCTTTATGGCGAGCAGCTTTGTTCTTGTGGATGATGCCTTTATCGGCCATGCGGTCGATAACTGGCACGGCCAGAACATAAGCAGCTTGCGCTTTTTCAGCGTCTTTTGCGTCGATGGCTTTAACTACATTCTTGATGTAGGTACGAACCATGGAACGCAGGCTGGCGTTGTGGCTGCGACGCTTCTCAGCCTGTTTTGCACGTTTTTTGGCGGAAGGTGAGTTGGCCACCGTCGAGCTCCTCGAAAGACTTTTTGGGAAATAGCAAACAAAATAGGCCGCGAATCATGCCGATGAGTTGAAGGCTTGTCAAGGGCAGCTGATGCGTTCCGCTGAGTGGTTGGATCTGAAGAGGCGGGATATTTATTTCCGGCGCTTGACCTGTAAACTCGCGAGCTTTGGCTCTGTGCTGTTGCGGCGCGGAGTATCGCACAAGTGGGCGCATTGTTCGCCTGCTGTTTATCTACAGGCAAAAAACCTTTTCATGAACTTGCTCAAGTCGTTGGCCGCTGTCAGCTCTATCACCATGCTTTCCCGGGTTCTGGGGTTCGTGCGCGATACCATCATTGCGCGTACGTTCGGCGCCGGCATGGCGACGGACGCCTTCTTCATCGCCTTCAAGCTGCCCAACCTGCTGCGCCGCATCTTTGCCGAGGGCGCCTTCTCCCAGGCCTTTGTGCCTATCCTGGCGGAATACAAAAGCCAGCAGGGTGAGGAAGCGACCCGGACCTTTATTGCCTATGTCTCCGGTCTGCTGACGTTAGTACTGGCGCTGGTGACGGCGCTGGGGATCCTTGCCGCGCCCTGGGTGATCTGGGTGACGGCGCCAGGTTTTGTCGATACCCCGGAAAAATTCACGCTGACCACTGACCTGCTGCGTGTGACCTTTCCTTATATATTGCTGATCTCGTTGTCCTCCCTGGCGGGGGCGATCCTCAATACCTGGAACCGCTTTTCGGTCCCGGCGTTCGTGCCGACGTTGCTGAACGTCGCCATGATCGTCTTCTCGGTATTCCTGACACCTTATTTCGATCCGCCGGTCATGGCCCTGGGCTGGGCGGTGCTGGCGGGTGGCCTGGCGCAGTTGCTGTATCAGCTGCCGCATCTTAAGAAGATCGGCATGCTCGTGCTGCCGCGCCTGAACCTGCGCGACACTGGGGTCTGGCGGGTGCTGAAGCAGATGCTGCCGGCCATTCTCGGAGTCTCGGTGAGTCAGATTTCGCTGATCATCAACACCATCTTCGCCTCGTTCCTGGTGGCCGGCTCGGTGTCCTGGATGTATTACGCCGATCGCCTGATGGAGCTGCCTTCGGGGGTTCTGGGGGTAGCGTTGGGCACGATCCTGTTGCCGACGCTGGCCAAGACATACGCCAACAAGGATCGGCATGAATATTCGCGGATTCTCGATTGGGGCCTGCGCCTGTGCTTCATGCTGGTGCTGCCTTGCGCGCTGGCGCTGGGGATTCTGGCCGAGCCACTGACGGTATCGCTGTTCCAGTACGGCCAGTTCAGCGCCTTCGATGCGTCGATGACCCAGCGTGCGTTGGTCGCGTACTCCGTCGGCTTGCTCGCGATCATTGTGATCAAGGTGTTGGCGCCGGGTTTCTATGCCCAGCAGAACATCCGTACCCCGGTGAAAATCGCGATTTTCACCTTGATCGTCACGCAACTGCTGAACCTGGCGTTCATCGGTCCGCTGAAACATGCGGGCCTGGCGCTGGCGATCAGCGCCGGGGCCTGTATCAACGCTGGTTTGCTGTTCTATCAACTGCGCAAGCAACAGATGTTCCTGCCGCAGCCGGGGTGGGGCAAGTTTGCCCTCAAGCTGATCGTCGCGGTGAGCGTGATGACGGCGGTCTTGTTGGGGTTGATGCAGTTCATGCCGGCCTGGGATCAGGGGCATATGCTTGCACGCTTCCTGCGTCTGGGCGTGCTGGTGGTGGCAGGTGTGGTGGCCTATTTCGGCATGCTGGCGTTGCTCGGCTTCCGCCTGCGCGACTTCAATCGCAAGGCGTTGCACTGAGGTCCTGGGGCACTTGAACGCCGGCAAGGCAGTGGTTTTGTCGGTTCGATCACTTTGGCGCGTGCTGTTGCCTGTCACCGGCCGTCGGGTGTGGTTATAATCGACCACTTTATGAGCAAGAAGCGCGTTATGCAGCTGGTCCGAGGCCTCCACAACCTGCGCCCCCAGCATCGGGGCTGTGTCGCCACTATTGGCAACTTCGACGGTGTTCACCGTGGTCACCAGGCTATCCTGGGCCGGCTGCGTGAGCGTGCGCTTGAGTTGGGCGTGCCCAGCTGCGTGGTGATATTCGAGCCGCAGCCGCGCGAATTCTTTGCTCCGGACACCGCTCCGGCCCGCCTGGCACGCTTGCGCGACAAGCTGCAGCTGCTGGCCGAGGAGGGCGTCGACCGAGTCTTGTGCCTGGCGTTCAACCAGCGCTTGAGCAAGCTCAGCGCCAGTGAATTCGTCGAGACCATCCTGGTCGACGGCCTGGGTGTACAGCACCTGGAAGTCGGCGACGATTTTCGCTTCGGTTGCGACCGGGTCGGTGACTTCGACTTTTTGCAAAAGGCCGGTATCACCCAGGGTTTTACCGTCGAGGCCGCGCAGACCGTCGAACTGGATGGCCTGCGCGTCAGCAGCACCCAGGTCCGCAATGCCCTGGCGGCTGCCGATTTCGTATTGGCCGAGCGTCTGCTCGGTCGCCCGTTCCGCATCGCCGGGCGGGTCCTGCATGGACAGAAGCTGGCGCGCCAGTTGGGTACGCCCACCGTCAATGTGCAGCTCAAACGCCGTCGTGTACCGCTGTCCGGGGTGTACCTGGTCAATGTCGACATCGACGGCAAGACCTGGCCGGGCGTTGCTAACATTGGCGTGCGGCCGACGGTAGCAGGTGATGGCAAGGCCCACCTGGAAGTCCATCTTTTAGATTTTGCCGGCGATCTGTATGACCGGCGTTTGACGGTGGTTTTCCACCACAAGCTGCGTGAAGAGCAGCGTTTCGCCTCTCTGGAGGCGCTGAAGACGGCGATCAATGCGGATGTCGCCGCCGCCCGTGCCGAAGTTGCACGTATCCATAGCGCCAATCGCTAATGAAGAGCCTTAAATGACCGACTATAAAGCCACGCTAAACCTTCCGGACACCGCCTTCCCAATGAAGGCCGGCCTGCCTCAGCGCGAACCGCAGATTCTGCAGCGCTGGGACAGCATTGGCCTGTACGGTAAGTTGCGCGAAATTGGCAAGGATCGTCCGAAGTTCGTTCTTCACGACGGTCCGCCCTACGCCAACGGCTCGATTCACATCGGTCATGCGGTCAACAAGATTCTCAAGGACATGATCATCCGCTCGAAGACCCTGGCGGGCTTCGACGCGCCTTATGTTCCAGGCTGGGACTGCCACGGCCTGCCGATCGAGCACAAGGTTGAAGTCACCCACGGCAAGAACCTGTCCTCGGACAAGACCCGTGAGCTATGCCGCGCCTACGCCACCGAGCAGATCGAGGGCCAGAAAGCCGAGTTCATCCGCCTGGGCGTGCTGGGCGACTGGGCCAACCCGTACAAGACCATGGACTTCGCCAACGAAGCCGGGGAAATCCGTGCCCTGGCGGAAATGGTCAAGGGCGGCTTCGTGTTCAAGGGCCTCAAACCGGTGAACTGGTGTTTCGACTGCGGCTCGGCCCTGGCTGAAGCGGAAGTCGAGTACCAGGACAAGAAGTCCTCGACCATCGACGTGGCCTTCCCGATCGCCGACGCAGACAAGCTGGCCGCCGCCTTTGGCCTGGCCAAGCTGAGCAAGCCGGCTTCGATCGTGATCTGGACCACCACTCCGTGGACCATCCCGGCCAACCAGGCGCTGAACGTTCACCCTGAGTTCAACTACGCCCTGGTCGATGCTGGCGACAAGCTGCTGGTCCTGGCCGAAGAGCTGGTGGAATCCTGCCTGGCCCGCTACAACCTGGAAGGCTCGGTCATCGCCACCGCCCCGGGTTCTGCGCTGGAGCTGATCAACTTCCGTCACCCGTTCTACGATCGTCTGTCGCCGGTCTACCTGGCTGAATATGTCGAGCTGGGCGCCGGTACCGGTGTGGTTCACTCGTCGCCAGCCTACGGTGAAGACGACTTCGTGACCTGCAAGCGTTACGGCATGGTCAACGACGACATCCTCAACCCAGTGCAGAGCAATGGCGTGTACGCCAGCTCGCTGGAGTTCTTCGGCGGCCAGTTCATCTGGAAGGCCAACCCGGCCATCGTCGACAAGCTGACTGAAGTCGGTGCGCTGCTGCACACCGAAACCATCAGCCACAGCTACATGCACTGCTGGCGCCACAAGACCCCGCTGATCTACCGCGCCACCGCGCAGTGGTTCGTCGGCATGGACAAGCAGCCAACCAGCGGCAACACCCTGCGCCAGCGCGCGTTGCAGGCCATCGAAGAGACTCAGTTCGTTCCGGCCTGGGGCCAGGCGCGCCTGCATTCGATGATCGCCAACCGTCCGGACTGGTGCATCTCCCGTCAGCGCAACTGGGGCGTGCCGATCCCGTTCTTCCTGCACAAGGAAAGCGGCGACCTGCACCCACGCACCGTCGAGCTGATGGAAATCGTTGCCAAGCGTGTCGAGCACGAAGGCATCGAAGCCTGGTTCAAGATGGACGCGGCCGAGTTGCTCGGCGATGAAGCCTCGCAATACGACAAGATCAGCGACACCCTGGACGTCTGGTTCGACTCCGGTACCACGCACTGGCACGTACTGCGCGGCTCGCACCCGATGGGCCACGCCAGCGGTCCGCGTGCCGACCTGTACCTGGAAGGTTCCGACCAGCACCGCGGCTGGTTCCACTCGTCCCTGCTGACCGGCTGCGCGATCGATGGCAATGCGCCGTACCGCGAACTGCTGACCCACGGTTTCACCGTCGACGAGAACGGCCGCAAGATGTCCAAGTCCCTGGGCAACGTGATCGCGCCGCAGAAGGTCAACGACACCCTGGGTGCCGACATCATGCGCCTGTGGGTCTCGGCCACCGACTACTCCGGTGAAATGGCGGTTTCCGATCAGATCCTGCAGCGCAGCGCCGACGCCTACCGGCGTATCCGCAACACCGCGCGCTTCCTGCTTTCCAACCTGAGCGGCTTCAACCCGGCCACCGATATCCTGCCGGCCGAGGAAATGCTCGCGCTGGACCGTTGGGCCGTGGACCGTACCCTGCTGCTGCAGCGCGAGCTGGAGCTGCACTACGGCGAATACCGCTTCTGGAACGTCTACTCCAAGGTGCACAACTTCTGCGTGCAGGAGCTGGGCGGTTTCTACCTGGACATCATCAAGGACCGCCAGTACACCACTGGCGCCAACAGCAAGGCTCGTCGTTCGTGCCAGACCGCGCTGTTCCACATCTCCGAAGCGCTGGTGCGCTGGATCGCGCCGATCCTCGCCTTCACCGCCGACGAGCTGTGGCAGTACCTGCCGGGCGAGCGCAACGAGTCGGTAATGCTCAACACCTGGTACCAGGGCCTCAGCGAGCTGCCGGAAGGCTTCGAGCTGGACCGTGCCTACTGGGAGCGGATCATGGCGGTCAAGGTCGCGGTCAACAAGGAAATGGAGATCCAGCGCGCGGCCAAGGCCGTCGGTGGCAACCTGCAAGCCGAAGTGACCCTGTATGCCGAAGACGCGCTGAGCGCCGACCTGGCCAAGCTGAGCAACGAGCTGCGCTTCGTGCTGATCACCTCCACCGCCAGCGTCGCGCCTTTCGTGCAGGCTCCGGCGGATGCGGTGGAAACCGAAGTCGCCGGCCTCAAGCTGAAAGTGGTCAAGTCGGGCTTCGCCAAGTGCGCCCGTTGCTGGCACTGCCGTGAAGATGTCGGCGTGCACCCTGAGCACCCGGAAATCTGCGGTCGCTGCGTCGACAACATCAGCGGCGAAGGCGAGGTTCGTCACTATGCCTAATGCCGCGGGCCGTTTCGGCCGTCTGGGCTGGCTGTGGTTAAGCGTGCTGGTGCTGGTCATCGACCAGGCCAGCAAGCTGCACTTCGAAAGCTCGCTGTCGATGTACCAGCAGATCGTGGTGATCCCGGATTACTTCAGCTGGACCCTGGCCTACAACACCGGTGCGGCGTTCAGCTTCCTGGCGGACAGCTCGGGCTGGCAGCGCTGGTTGTTCGCCCTGATCGCGGTGGTGGTCAGCGCTGTGCTGGTGGTCTGGCTCAAGCGCCTGGGGCGCAACGAAACCTGGCTGGCGGTCGCCCTGGCACTGGTGCTGGGTGGCGCGCTGGGCAACCTGTATGACCGCATCGCCCTGGGCCATGTGATCGATTTCATCCTGGTGCATTGGCAGAACCGCTGGTATTTCCCGGCGTTCAACTTTGCCGACAGCGCCATCAGCGTGGGTGCGGTGATGCTTGCGCTGGATATGTTCAAAAGCAAGAAAACCGGAGAAGCCGTTCATGACTGAACAGGTATTGGCTGAACAACGCATCGGCCAGAACACGGAAGTCACTTTGCATTTCGCATTGCGCCTGGAGAACGGCGACACGGTGGACAGCACCTTCGACAAGGCCCCGGCGACCTTCAAGGTCGGTGACGGCAACCTGTTGCCAGGTTTTGAAGCGGCCCTGTTCGGTTTCAAGGCGGGCGACAAGCGTAACCTGACCATCGAGCCGGAAAACGCCTTTGGCCAGCCGAACCCGCAAAACGTGCAGATCATCCCGCGTTCGCAGTTCCAGGATATGGAGCTGTCCGAAGGCCTGCTGGTGATCTTCAACGATGCGGCCAATACCGAGCTGCCAGGTGTGGTCAAAGCCTTCGACGACGTCCAGGTGACGGTTGACTTCAACCATCCGTTGGCCGGTAAAACCTTGACCTTTGATGTCGAGATCATCGACGTTAAAGCGCTTTAAAGGCATCGCCAGCCGGCTCGCGTCTACAGTCTCCACAGGGTTGCTGTAGGCGCGAGCTGGCGTGCGAGCAATCGCGAAGCGGTTGCACCGAATATTCCTTGCCCGCAAGACACGAGGCACAGCATGCAAATCAAACTCGCCAACCCCCGTGGCTTCTGCGCTGGCGTGGACCGCGCGATCGAAATCGTCAATCGCGCCCTGGAGGTCTTCGGGCCGCCGATCTACGTGCGTCATGAAGTGGTGCACAACAAATTTGTCGTCGAAGACCTGCGCGCTCGCGGAGCGATCTTTGTCGAGGAGCTGGACCAGGTGCCGGATGACGTCATCGTGATCTTCAGCGCCCACGGCGTTTCCCAGGCCGTGCGCAGCGAAGCGGCGGGCCGTGGCCTGAAAGTCTTCGACGCGACCTGCCCGCTGGTGACCAAGGTGCATATCGAAGTGGCGCGCTACAGCCGCGACGGTCGCGAATGCATCCTGATCGGCCATGCCGGCCACCCGGAAGTCGAAGGCACCATGGGTCAGTACGACGCCAGCAATGGCGGCGCGATCTACCTGGTGGAAGACGAGAAAGACGTCGCCAACCTGCAGGTGCGCAATCCTGAAAAGCTGGCGTTCGTGACCCAGACCACCTTGTCGATGGACGACACCAGCCGGGTCATCGATGCCCTGCGCGAGCGTTTCCCGGCCATTGGCGGGCCACGCAAGGACGATATCTGCTACGCCACGCAGAACCGTCAGGACGCGGTCAAGCAACTGGCCGACGAGTGCGATGTGGTGCTGGTGGTGGGCAGCCCGAACAGCTCCAACTCCAACCGCCTGCGTGAGCTGGCCGAGCGCATGGCCACGCCGGCGTACCTGATCGACGGTGCCGAGGATATGCAGCGCAGTTGGTTCGACGGCGTCGAGCGCATCGGTATCACCGCCGGGGCTTCGGCTCCCGAGGTGCTGGTGCGTGGCGTGATCGAGCAATTGCACGCCTGGGGCGCCACCGGCGCCGACGAACTGGCCGGTCGTGAAGAAAACATCACCTTCTCCATGCCCAAAGAGCTGCGCGTTCGTTCGCTGCTCTGATCAGTCCCGCCTGTCGCATAACGTCTGTGCAGCCCTGTCGCTGCGCAGGCTGACCCGTCCACTGCGGGAAAGCACCACCTGGTGCTGGCTCGTTCCCGGATCGGCCCCGCAGATGTGCAGCGTCCCGGCCTGAAAGGCGCCGCTGGGCAGCTGTGGATCGCCCAGGCCACTGAAGCGCACGAAATGCTGCACCGGGCGATTGCCGACAATCGCCACCCGGGCGTCCCCCCGGCGTTCAAGCAGCACCGGGTTATCGCTGTCCTGCGAACCCTCGCCACTGATATCCAGAATGATCCGCCAGCCTTGGCTCCAGTCGTCGTTCACCCCGTGAATGACCGTCTGCTGCTGACGCAGGATGGCTTCGGTGCGCGCATTGCGTATGCCGCTGGCAAGCATCTGTGCGGCATCCAGCCGGCGTGTCGACTGGAACAGCTCCCCGAATGAGGTGGTGGCAAACAGCATCAGCAGGCTGGCGAGCGCCAGGCCGACGATTATTTCGATCAGGCCGAAACCCTTCTGCAGCATGGTTCTCCCTCCATGGAGCGCGACAGGTCCGGACAATCCTTGTCCGGCCATTGAGCAAAACCGCGAACCCTCGGTCTATGAAGGTTCGAAGTGCTAGAGCCAGTTATAGCCGCTGGCCGCTCAAGGGGATGGCATGCGTTACCGCACAGAGGGGTTCACGCTGATCGAATTGCTGGTCGCCCTGGCAGTTTCGGCGGTTTTGTTGACCCTGGTGGTTCCGGCGTTCAGTCAGATGGCGCAGCGATCCAAGGCTGACAGCGACATCAGCGAACTGCTGCGCAGCTTGAATTACGCGCGTCTGGAGGCGATCGACCGTGGCTTGCCTATTCACCTGCGCCCGGCTGCCGTGGATTCGGACTGGAGCCGGGGGCTGTCGATTTATCAAGGCGACGGAGCGGCGATGAATGTATTGCGGGTTGTTCCCGCGGTCAGTCGCGACGCCCGGCTGACGCTAACCTCTGAATTCGACAGCATCGGATTCAACGCGCTGGGCGGCGTATCGGCAGCGGTCCCGCCGGTCATGACCTATGTGCTGGGCGGGCAACACAGGACGATCACGCTGTGCCTGAACGGACGGATAGCGGTAAACGGGGAGTGCAAATGACGGGCAGGAGCGGGCAGCTCGGGATGACGTTGATCGAGGTGCTGGTGGCGGTGCTGATTCTCGGCGTGGGCCTGCTCGGTGCGGCGGCTGTCCAGCTCAATGCCCTGCGCTACACCGACAGTGCATTGATGACCAGCCAGGCCAGCTTCATTGCCTATGACATGCTCGATCGCATCCGCGCCAACAGCGCCGCGGACTACAGCGTGGCGGCACCCGATACCGGCAATTTCAGCGTGGTTCGGGACCAGGACCTCTATGACTTCAAGCGCAATATCGAGAGCTTTGGCGGGCCGACCGCCGAGGGCCATATCAGCCTCAAGCAGGGTGTGTTCACCATCAGCATCACCTGGGATGACTCCCGCGCCGCCCATGCCTCTGCCGAGCCTGCTGAGGGCTCCCGCAGTTTTGTCTTGAGCAGTCGGGTGGCGGTGGATCCGGGGGGCAAGCAATGAGGTACGGGAGCAGAGGTTTCGGCCTGATCGAAATGCTGGTGGCGCTGGCGTTGAGCCTGATCGTGGCCTTGGGCGTGACGCAGATTTTCATCTCGGCCAAAAACACCTACCTCAGCCAGAACGCTTCGGCCGGCCTGCAAGAGGACGCGCGTTTTGTGCTGAGCAAGATGCTCCAGGAAATACGCATGGTCGGTATGTTCGGTTGCCTGCAGAACATCGCCGATTCCAGCACTGCCTCGGACTTCGCCGACCATGCACAAACACCGATCCGCTGGGACAACGCCAACCACCGGCTGACGCTGGTCACGACCGATATCGGCGACAGCGGTGGCGCCCCGACCTGGACCGTGCTGACCGATTGTCGCAACAGCGCCACCGCCTACACCGGAGCCCGCAAGGCCCCCTCGGGGCAGCAGGCGTTTGCGGTGCGGCGCCTGGTGTACAGCCTGAAGAACGATCAACTGCTGATGGGTACCGGCACCGGCTCCAGTCAGGCGGTGCTGGTGAACAATGTCAGCGCTTTCGATGTGTCGTTCGGCATCGCCAGTACCGCCACCGATGTCGCGGCCTCCCGCTACAGCCGCGATCCAGGCGACCCGGCGCGGATCCGCAGCGTGCGTTTGAGCCTGACCCTGAGCGATCCCCAGGCGCGCGTGCGGCCGCAGACGTTCAACGTGGTGGCCGCCTTGCGCAATCGCCTGTTGTGAGTGAGTTGCCGATGATTTCGTATCGAACGTCTCCGAAGGGGCAGCGCGGCATGGCGCTGCTGATGAGCCTGGTGTTTCTGTTGCTGCTGACCTTGATCGGCATCTCGTCGATGCAGAACGCCACCTTGCAGGAAAAGATGTCCGGCGGCCTGTGGCTGCGCAATCAGTCGTTCCAGGCGGCGGAGATGGCCCTGCGCATTGGCGAGAGCGCGGTGCAGCAGGACAGCTATTCGTTGCCGGTCTGTACCGGCGGCCAGTGCACGCCACCGGGCGAATCCGCGCTAATTAGCGCAGCAGGCCACAACAGCCATTCGGGTGTGACCTGGATCGCTACCGCTAACGGCTTTTACGGTGTGCAGAACATCGGCACGACGCTGGGGGCGGTCAATGTGCCGAGCAACACTTCGGCGACCCTGTACCGGGTGACTGCCGTCGGGTTGGCCGGCCACTCGCGCAGCGTGCTGGAGAGCATCTATGCCAAGTACTGAAAGGCCTAGAGGATTGCTGACTGGCGCTTTACTGAGCCTGTATCTGAGTGCTCCAGCCTATGGCTTCACCCCGGCCCAGGCGCCCTTGGCGAATGCGGCGGCGGTGGCGCCGAATGTGATGCTGCTGCTCGACGATTCGCAGAGCATGAACAGCATTGTCTATGCCCCGGGCTTCGATCCCGGGCTGGCGCGGGCGCCGGTCCGGCCCTGCCGGATGCAGGCGGGCGAGTGCCTGGCCGGTGCCAGTCCGAGCGCGGATTCGATTGCCCTTTCAACATTGAGCCAGGCGGGCTGCGCCAGCGGTTATGTCGGGTTCTACCGCGACAATGCCCGGCCGCTGTGCCTCAAACTGCCCGATCCGGCGGGGCGCGGCAGCACTCGTTATTCGGCCGCGTACCTGGCCTATCTGCTTGCCCTGGCCGACGGCCGCGACCGGGATTTCACCGATGGTTCTATTCCCGCTCAGGACCGGATGACCCTGGTTCGTGAGTCCGCCAGCAGGTTGGTGGCTGACAACCGTGCGCTGCGCATCGGCCTGGCGAGCTTCAACCCGCCAACGGGCGGCGATTTGGCGCCGGGTGGGCGTATCGTGCGCGCCATCAGCGATCTGGCACCGGTCGGCGATCAGGTCAGCCAGGCTCAGGCCGACAGCAACTACCAGGCATTGCTGTCCGCTATCGGCGGGCTCAGGGCCTCCGCCGAGGCGCCGCTGGCGGAAACCTATTACGAGATCAGTCGTTATTTTCGTGGCTTGACGCCTTACTACAACAGCACGCCGTCCACCTATGGCAGCCCGATCCAGTACCGCTGTCAGCGCAACTACGGCCTGGTGGTGACCGATGGCTTGCCCAGTTACGACCACAGTTTTCCCTCCCGTGAACCCCAGGGGGCAGCCCGCCTGCCCGATTGGGACGGGGTGTCCAATGACGGCATTGATCCCGGAGGCAACGAGGAGGGCAGCAGCCTGTATCTGGATGACATCGCCAAGCTGGCGGTGGATATCGATATGCGCGCAGCAGGCCTGGATATCGCAGGTAAAAGCTGGGATTCAGCGGGTTTCGCGCAACAGCACATGAACACCTACACCATCGGTCTCAACGCGCAGTACCCGATGCTGGTGGATGCGGCGAACTATGGCCGGGGCAAGTTCTATCCGGTGACTGACAAGGCTGGGCTCGATGTCGCACTAGCCTCGGCCCTGGGCGAGGTTTCGGCTTCCGCGGCCCAGGCAGGCAGTGCCTCGGCCGGTGCCGCCGGGCTGGCCAGCGGTTCGAGTTATTTCCAGGCGTCTTATGACCCCGTCGATTGGCACGGCACCATCAGGGCATACGGCATCAGCCCAGCCGGTTCGATCGATACCGGTACGCCGCTATGGAGCACGGACTCGACCCTGGTCCCCGGTGTGTCGCCGGGGATCTTCCAGACCTGGAACAGCGCCACCCGGGCCGCCGTTGCCTTGCGCGATGACCAACTATCCGGCGCGCAGCAGGCCGCGCTTGCCCAGAACCTGCCACCCGGCATAACCACGGCCGATCTATTGGCCTGGAGCCAGGGGGTTAACCGGGCTGGGCTCAAGGTGCGTACCCACCTGCTGGGGGACATCGTCAACTCGCCGCTGGTCATGGCGGCGCCGGCCGCGCAGGACGCCGCCGATCTGCAGGGCGACAGCGGCTACAGCGCCTACCTGGCGAGCAAGGCCCAAGGCATGACCTCGAGTCTGCTGGTCAACGCCAATGACGGCCTGCTTTCGCTGATCGACCCGGAGAATGGCCGGCGCCGCTACGCCTATATGCCCTCCAGTGCCTTGCCGCTGCTGCATCACATCGCCGATCCCGGTTATGCCAATGGCGATCGTCATCGGTTCCTGGCCGATGGTCCGGTGGCGGTATTCGATGCCCAGCTCGACACGGCCTGGGCAACCCTGGCGCTGGCGGGCACGGGGGCCGGCGGCAAGGTGTTTTACGCGGTGCAGCTGTATGGCCAGGCCGGCAATACGCCCCAGGCGCTGTGGGAAATCGCCGCGCCTGGGGTAGCCGATATCAGCCACCCATTCAATGATCTGGGTTATGCCTACGCTCGCCCGGAAGTGGCACGCTTGGCCGACGGGCGCTGGGCGGCCTTCATCGGCAATGGCTATGGCAGCCATTCTGGGGTGGCCGCCTTGTATGTGGTGGATATTCGCGACGGCTCGCTGATCAGGAAAATCCTGGTCGACGGCAATGGGCAGGAGAACGGCTTGTCCTCGGTGAAGTTGCGGGTGGACAGCCAGAATGTGGTCCAGGCGGCTTATGGTGGCGATCTCCAGGGCCATCTGTGGAAGTTCGATTTGAGCGGTCCGGCGCCGGACAGTTGGGGGCTGGCCTTTGGCGGCGCTCCGTTATTCAGCGCTCCGGGTGGCGCGACTCAGCCGATCACGGCGCAGCCGTTACTGGTGGATCATCCCGAGGGCGGCAAGCTGGTGCTGTTCGGCACCGGCAAACTCAGCGAACTGGCCGACAAGCGCAACAAGGATGCCCAGGGCTTCTACGCGGTCTGGGATGCCCCGGGCGGGGAGGGCCGGATCACTGTGGCTGATCTGCAGGCGCAGGCGATCACCGGGCTGTTTGCCGGCAGTGCGGGTTCCTATATCACCAGCACCAGGGCGGACGTCAGTTATCCGACCGAGATGGGCTGGTACCTGCCGCTGGGAGAGGCGTCGAGCGGTGAGCGGGTCATCAACCCGGCCACGCTGGTGGCGGGTCGCATTGTCTTCAGCTCCGCTGCTGTCGAGGCGGGTGATCCTTGTTCCAGCGCGGGCAACGGCAAATTGGTCGAGCTGGACGCATTCAGCGGTAAGATGCTCGATGACGCGGTGCTCGACACCAACGGTGACGAAGTGGTCGATGGCCTGGACACGCCTTCCAGCGGTGTCATCTTTACCGGCGGCATTCCTGCGTTGAGCGCTGTGCTTAACCGCGCTACCCGCAAAATTGTCAGCAATTCCGGCGGC
Organism: Pseudomonas sp. GW460-12-10-14-TSB1; assembly: GCF_017349775.1. NCBI lineage: Bacteria > Pseudomonadati > Pseudomonadota > Gammaproteobacteria > Pseudomonadales > Pseudomonadaceae > Pseudomonas > Pseudomonas sp. GW460-12-10-14-TSB1. The sequence goes on along the minus strand of NZ_JACNAC010000038.1, from coordinate 43,258 downwards.
GGTATTGCCTCCCTGGTCGAGAAACCGGGCGGTGGCAGCCGCCGCATCATGTGGCGACAAATACAGTAAGTGAGAGTGAGGCATGCGTAGATCCAACCAAGGTTTTACCCTGATCGAAATCATGATCGTGATTGCGATCATCGGGCTCGTCGTCACCCTGAGCCTTCCCAGCATCACCGAGTACGTGAAGAAAACCCACCGCACGCAGATTGCCGGCCTGCTGTCGGAACAGGCGCAGAGCCTCGAGCGCTTTCATTCCAAGGGCGGTGTCTACAGCAACGCTCCGGGTCTCAGCGCCGGCAACGATGACTACAGCATCACACCAGTCCTGGCCGACCAGAGCTTCACCCTGACCGCGACGCCGAAAAGCGAGAGCATGATGGCCGGCGACAAGTGCGGCGAGTTCACCCTCAGTCACACCGGTGCCATGGGCAACAACAATCTGGCCGACGGGGTGACCAGCAAAGACTGCTGGGGACGCTGAGCAACCTTCTCGGGTGCGGGTGGCGCCCGGTGTTTTTATTTCCTGGACTGGACTATGGCAAAGCAACAGCAAGTGGTGATTGTCGGCGGTGGAGTGATCGGCCTGCTGACCGCGTTCAACCTGGCGTCCGCCGGGCAGCAGGTGGTGCTGCTCGAGCGCTCGAATGTCGGCCAGGAATCCTCCTGGGCCGGCGGCGGGATCGTCTCGCCGCTGTACCCGTGGCGCTACAGCCCGGCGGTCACGGCGCTGGCGCATTGGTCGCAGGATTTTTATCCACAGCTGGCCGAGCGCCTGTTTGCCACGACCGGTGTCGATCCTGAAGTACATACCACCGGCCTGTATTGGCTGGACCTCGACGACGAAGCCGAAGCGCTGGCCTGGGCCCAGCGCGAACAGCGGCCATTGAGCGCTGTGGATATCTCGGCGGCCCATGACGCGGTGCCGGTGCTGGGCGGCGGTTTTTCGCGGGCGATCTACATGGCCGATGTGGCCAACGTGCGTAATCCGCGCCTGGTCAAATCGCTGAAGGCCGCCCTGGCGGCCCTGCCGGCGGTGACCATTCACGAGCAGTGCGAAGTCAGCGGGTTTATCCGCGAAGGGGAGCGGGTCCTCGGGGTGCAGACCTCCCTGGGCGAAATCCGTGGCGATCAGGTGGTGCTGGCGGCAGGGGCCTGGAGCGGCGAATTGCTCAAGAGCCTCGGTCTGGTGTTGCCGGTGGAGCCGGTCAAAGGCCAGATGATCCTCTACAAGTGCGCCTCGGACTTTCTGTCCTGCATGGTCCTGGCCAAGGGACGTTATGCGATTCCCCGGCGCGACGGCCACATCCTGATCGGCAGCACCCTGGAGCACGAAGGCTTCGACAAGACCCCGACCTCCTCGGCCCTGGAAAGCCTGAAGGCGTCGGCCATCGAACTGATCCCGGCGCTGGCGCAGGCCGAGGTGGTGGGGCACTGGGCGGGGCTGCGTCCGGGCTCGCCCGAGGGCATTCCTTATATCGGCCCGGTGCCGGGGCTGGCGGGGTTGTGGTTGAACTGCGGGCATTACCGCAACGGTCTGGTCCTGGCGCCGGCGTCCTGCCAATTGTTTGCCAACCTGATGCTAGGCCAGGAGCCGATCATCGATCCGGCGCCTTATGCGCCTGGCGGACGGATCTAATCCAGGCCGAGTTTCTTCAGCCTGTAGCGCATCGAACGAAACGACAGACTCAAACGCTGGGCCGCCGCCGTGCGGTTCCAGCGGGTGTGCTCCAGGGCCTGGAGGATCAGCCGGCGCTCGATTTCTTGCAGATGGTCTTCAAGGTCGATCACCTGGGCCGGGTCGGGCGCGATGGCTGGGTGGGTGCTATTTGGTGTCATGCGCAGATCCTGCACGTCGATCTTCCGGCTCGCGCACAGGGTGTGCGCCCGTTCGAGCAGGTTCTCCAGTTCGCGCACGTTGCCGGGAAAGTCGTAACCCTGGAGTGCCAGCAGCGCGCTTGGCTGAAGCCGTGCCAGCGGTTGGCCGTCGCCCTGCGCCAGGCGTTCGAGGATGGCTGTGGCCAAGGGCTCGATATCGTCCTTGCGTGCCCGTAGCGGTGGCACCGGCAGTTCGATCACGTTCAGGCGGTAGTAGAGGTCCTGGCGAAAGCGCCCGGCATGCACTTCCGCCTGCAATGCCTTGTGGGTGGCGCAGAGAATGCGCGCATCGACCTGGACTTCCTGCTGCCCGCCGACACAGCGCACGGCCTTCTCCTGGAGCGCACGGAGCAATTTGACCTGCATCGCCAGCGGCAGATCGGCCACCTCATCGAGAAACAGGGTGCCGCCGTGTGCCGCCTGGAACAGGCCGGGCTTGTCTTCGATGGCACCGCTGAAGCTGCCTTTGCGATGGCCGAAAAACTCGCTCTCCATCAGTTCCGGCGGAATGGCCCCGCAGTTGACCGGCACGAAGGCGCGGTTGGCCCGTGGCCCCTGGTCGTGGATGGCACGGGCGACCAATTCCTTGCCGCTGCCGGACTCACCGCTGATATAGACCGAGGCCTGACTCTGGGCCAGCTTGCCGATCTGCTCGCGCAGTTTGTGCATGGCGGCCGAATCGCCGAGCAAGGGGCCGGTAGCAGGGGGCGCTGGTGTCGATCCGGGCAGGGCGCTGTTCAGCAGTTCGCGCAAGCGGGCCAGGACCACGGGTTTGCTCAGGAAGTCGATGGCACCGGCCTTCAGGGCCTGGACCGCGGTTTCCTGGCGGGCGCAGGTGCTGAGTATCGCCAACGGCATTCGCAGCCGACGGTGCTGGATATGCTCGAGTAATTCCAGCCCAGTGCCGTCGGGCAGATGCAGGTCGCTCAGGCACAGGTCGAAGCCTTCCCGGGCCAGCCAGTGACGCGCTTCGCCCAGGGTGCGGGCGCTGCGGGTATGGCGTTGCATCCGGCCAAGGCTGATTTCCAGATATTCGCGAACGCCTGGATCGTCATCGACGATCAGGACTTTTTGCCGTGGGCTCATGCCGCTTACTGCTTCATCCGTGAGCGAAAGAGGTGCGAGAGCACCCGCCATCCTGGCGTGTCCTGAAGTCTAGGCAGGCTTGAAGCTGTTCGCCCCGCTCAAGGCCGGGCTGTTTGGCCGGGTTCAGGACGATGTGCAGGGTGATATGCCCGGTTTGCCGAGGGTTGCCGGCCGGATGCGAGGCGAGGGTGGGGTGGTGGCTTTTTTGTAGCGAATTATTCAGCAGTGCAAACAACGCGCTTTCGACGTTATATGCACTGCTGCCTGTTGAGGCTCAGCGGTCGCGGGAGATCGGGCCTTGTTCCAAGTGGGCCTGGCTGCAATACCACTGCTGTTCGAGGCTCAGGGCCCGGTCACGGGGCAGGTGCACGCCGCAGTGGGCACAGCGCACCATGGGCGTGGTGCTGGGTTCGCGGGGCGCAGCGGTGCCGGAGGCGGGCTGCTTGAATTTGCGCCAGAGCCATACCGCAGCGGCAATCAGGGCGATCCAGAACAGTAAACGAAGCATGGTAGCCAGCTATGTGAGTGAGGAACCGGCAGTTTAGCCAAGCTCATGCCGGGCGCACAGTGTAATCAGCGCTGAAATCCGCGGACAAAAAAAGGGAGACTCGAAAGTCTCCCTTTTTGGTAACCGCGGCGGTGTCAGTCGAACACGCCGAAGGTCATGTAGCTGAACCACGAACGGTCGCTGTTGTTGCCTTCGGCTTCGTGCTGTTCTTCTTCGACAGCGTCGCCATTGGCGTCTTTAGGCTTGAGCTCGGCCGGAATCGCATCCTTGGCGTCCTGGTATTGCTTCATCACATCCTGGTTGGCGCGGGTTTCTCCCGGCGGCAGCGGCGGGCGGGACTCGATCAGGCCCAGGGTGGCCTTGCTCAGCCAGGAGCGGTTGTCCGCCTCGGCGACCCGTGGCACGAACTGGCCGTCGACCAGAGTCGGGTGATCGGGGTAGTTGAGTTTCAGGGTTTCCAGGCTGGTGGCGGCCAGTTCGTCCAGGTGCAGACGCTGGTAAGCCTCGGTCATCACCGCCAGGCCATCGGCCACCGACGGGGTTTCCTGGAAGTTTTCCACCACGTAACGGCCACGGTTGGCGGCGGCTACATAGGCCTGACGGGTCAGGTAGTAGTCGGCCACGTGGATTTCGTAGGAGGCCAGCAGGTTGCGCAGGTAGATCATGCGCTGCTTGGCGTCCGGCGCGTAGCGGCTGTTCGGGAAGCGGCTGGTGAGCTGGGCGAACTCGTTGTAGGAGTCGCGGGCGGCACCCGGGTCACGCTTGGTCATGTCCAGCGGCAGGAAGCGCGCCAGCAGGCCGACGTCCTGGTCGAAGGAGGTCAGGCCCTTGAGGTAGTAGGCGTAGTCCACGTTCGGGTGTTGTGGATGCAGACGGATGAAACGCTCGGCGGCGGACTTGGCAGCTTCCGGCTCGGCGTTCTTGTAGTTGGCATAGATCAGTTCGAGCTGTGCCTGATCCGCGTAGCGGCCGAACGGATAACGCGACTCCAGGGCCTTGAGCTTGGCTGTGGCGCTGGTATAGCTGTTGTTGTCCAGGTCGGTCTGCGCCTGCTGGTACAGCTCGACCTCGCTCAGGTTTTCGTCAACGACTTCCTTCGATGAGCAAGCAGCGGTCAGTGCGAGGATGGCGATCAGCAGCAGGTGTTTCACTTGCATGGCGGCTTGCGTCCCTATGACGGCCGCTGTCTTGGGCGGGGCCGTCCTGTTATGATGAGCGCCCCGTTGAAAAAGCCTCGGGGCAAAAGACGCCGTATTTAACCACAAGCGCGCAGCCGAAACCAAAGGCTGTGCCGACGCCTAGTCTGAGCATGTCCGATAAAATTGAACTTCGCGCAGAGGTGCCGTCCGAACTGGGCGGCCAACGCCTCGATCAAGTCGCCGCCCAATTATTCGCTGAGCACTCGCGCTCGCGCCTTTCCGCCTGGATCAAAGACGGCCGCCTGACTGTGGATGGAGCGGTTATCCGCCCGCGAGACATCGTCCATGGCGGCGCGGTTCTTGAGCTGACCGCCGAGCAGGAAGCTCAGGGAGAATGGATCGCTCAGGACATCGAGCTGGATATCGTCTATGAAGACGACGATATCCTGGTCATCAACAAGCCCGCCGGCCTGGTGGTCCACCCCGCCGCCGGTCACGCCGATGGCACGCTGCTCAATGCCCTGCTGCACCATGTCCCGGACATCATCAACGTGCCGCGTGCCGGCATCGTCCACCGCCTGGACAAGGACACCACCGGTCTGATGGTGGTGGCCAAGACCATCCAGGCGCAGACCCAGCTGGTTGCCCAGTTGCAGAGCCGCAGCGTCAGCCGCATCTATGAATGCATCGTGATCGGCGTGGTCACCGCCGGTGGCAAGATCAATGCGCCGATCGGCCGGCATGGCCAGCAGCGCCAGCGCATGGCCGTGATGGAAGGTGGCAAGCAGGCCGTCAGCCATTACCGCGTGCTCGAGCGTTTCCGTTCCCACACCCATGTGCGGGTCAAGCTGGAAACCGGCCGTACCCACCAGATTCGCGTGCACATGGCGCACATCAACTTCCCGTTGGTCGGCGATCCGGCCTACGGCGGTCGCTTCCGCATTCCGCCGGCGGCGAACCCGACCATGGTCGAATCCCTGAAGCACTTCCCGCGTCAGGCGCTGCATGCGCGTTTCCTGGAGCTGGATCATCCGACCACCGGCGAACGCATGAGCTGGGAGTCGCCGCTACCGGAAGATTTCGTCTGGCTGCTGACCCTGCTCAAACAGGATCGCGAGGCTTTTGTCGGATGAGTGACTGGCTGATTCCTGACTGGCCCGCGCCGGCCGGGGTCAAAGCCTGTGTCACCACCCGTGCGGGCGGCGTCAGCCTGGCGCCGTTCGACAGCCTCAACCTGGGCGATCATGTCGACGACGATCCGCAGGCGGTGGCCGAAAACCGCCGTCGCCTGACCGATCGTTTCTCCATGCAGCCAGCCTGGTTGAAGCAGGTCCATGGCATTGATGTGGTCGAGGCGGATCCGTCCGTCGTTGCCACCGCCGATGCCTGCTGGACGGCGACGCCGGGCATCGCCTGTAGCGCCATGACCGCCGATTGCCTGCCGGCGCTGTTCTGCGACCGCGCCGGTACCCGTGTGGCAGCGGCCCATGCCGGCTGGCGCGGGTTGGCGGCCGGAGTGCTGGAGGCAACGCTCGATAACCTGAAGGTTGCGCCTGAGGATGTGCTGGTCTGGCTGGGGCCGGCCATTGGTCCGCAAGCCTTCGAGGTCGGGCCGGAAGTTCGTGACGCGTTCGTCCGGCACCTACCGCAAACCGAGCAGGCCTTTGTGCCGAGCCAGAATCCCGGCAAGCTCATGGCTGACATCTATGCACTGGCCCGCCTGCGCCTGGCGTCATGCGGCGTCACGGCCGTGTATGGCGGTGGTTTCTGCACTGTGAGCGATCCACGTTTCTATTCCTACCGCCGCAGCCCGCGTACCGGGCGCTTCGCTTCCCTGATCTGGCTGGAACGCTAGACTCTTCTGACCTGTGTCAAGCTCGACAGGCTTGAATCTTCCAGAATCGACCGCATCTACAGGGGTATCTGGCAGGTTTCTCTATTTAGGTGTGTCCATCGCTCCGACCTGCTCAAAAGGAAGGTGACTAATGCGTATAGACCGATTAACCAGCAAGCTGCAGCTGGCATTATCCGATTCTCAATCCCTGGCGGTCGGCCTCGATCATCCGGCTATCGAGCCTGCACACTTGATGCAGGCCCTGCTCGAGCAGCAGGGTGGTTCGATCAAGCCACTGCTGATGCAAGTGGGCTTCGACGTGAACAGCCTGCGCAAGGAGTTGAGCAAAGAGCTCGACCACTTGCCAAAAATCCAGAACCCCACCGGCGACGTGAATATGTCGCAGGATCTGGCGCGCCTGCTGAACCAGGCCGATCGCCTGGCGCAACAGAAAGGCGACCAGTTCATCTCCAGCGAACTGGTGCTGCTGGCGGCCATGGACGAAAACAGCAAGCTCGGCAAATTGCTGCTGGGCCAGGGTGTCAGCAAAAAAGCGCTGGAAAACGCCATCAATAACCTGCGTGGCGGCGAGGCGGTGAATGACGCCAACGTCGAGGAGTCGCGCCAGGCCCTGGATAAATACACCGTCGACCTGACCAAGCGCGCCGAAGAGGGCAAGCTCGACCCGGTGATCGGCCGTGACGACGAAATCCGTCGGACCATCCAGGTGCTGCAACGTCGGACCAAGAACAACCCGGTGCTGATCGGTGAGCCTGGCGTGGGTAAAACCGCGATTGCCGAAGGCCTGGCCCAGCGCATCATCAATGGCGAAGTGCCGGACGGCCTGAAAGGCAAGCGCCTGCTGTCCCTGGATATGGGCGCGCTGATCGCTGGCGCCAAGTACCGCGGCGAGTTCGAAGAACGCCTGAAGTCCCTGCTCAACGAGCTGTCCAAGCAGGAAGGGCAGATCATTCTGTTTATCGACGAACTGCACACCATGGTCGGCGCCGGCAAGGGCGAAGGATCGATGGATGCGGGCAATATGCTCAAGCCGGCCCTGGCCCGGGGCGAGCTGCATTGCGTCGGCGCCACCACGCTCAACGAGTACCGCCAATATATAGAGAAGGACGCGGCCCTCGAGCGGCGCTTCCAGAAAGTCCTGGTGGATGAGCCGAGCGAAGAAGACACCATCGCCATCCTGCGTGGCCTGAAAGAGCGTTATGAGGTGCACCACAAGGTGGCGATCACCGACGGCGCGATCATTGCCGCGGCCAAGCTCAGCCATCGCTACATTACCGACCGGCAGTTGCCGGACAAGGCGATCGACCTGATCGACGAAGCCGCCAGCCGTATCCGCATGGAGATCGACTCCAAGCCGGAAGTGCTGGACCGTCTGGAGCGGCGCCTGATTCAACTGAAGGTTGAATCCCAGGCCCTGAAGAAGGAAGACGACGAAGCGGCGATCAAGCGCCTGGAGAAACTCCAGGAAGAGATCACCCGCCTGGAGCGCGAATACGCCGATCTGGAAGAAGTCTGGGCCTCGGAGAAAGCCGAAGTGCAGGGTTCGGCGCAGATTCAGCAGAAAATCGAGCAGTCCCGTCAGGAACTGGAGGCTGCGCGCCGCAAAGGTGACCTGAACCGCATGGCCGAGTTGCAGTACGGGGTGATCCCGGACCTGGAACGCAGCCTGCAGATGGTCGACCAGCATGGCCAAAGCGAAAACCAGCTGTTGCGCAGCAAGGTGACCGAAGAGGAAATCGCCGAAGTCGTGTCCAAGTGGACCGGTATTCCAGTGTCGAAGATGCTCGAAGGCGAGCGCGACAAACTGCTGAAAATGGAAAGCCTGCTGCACCAGCGTGTTATCGGCCAGAACGAAGCCGTGGTGGCGGTGGCCAACGCTGTGCGGCGTTCCCGCGCCGGGTTATCCGATCCGAACCGGCCAAGTGGCTCGTTCATGTTCCTCGGCCCGACCGGTGTGGGTAAAACCGAGCTGTGCAAGGCGCTGGCCGAATTCCTTTTCGATACCGAAGAGGCGATGGTGCGCATCGATATGTCCGAATTCATGGAAAAGCATTCCGTGGCTCGGTTGATTGGTGCGCCGCCAGGCTACGTCGGCTACGAGGAGGGCGGTTACCTGACCGAGGCGGTGCGGCGCAAGCCTTATTCGGTGATCCTGCTGGACGAGGTCGAGAAGGCCCATCCAGACGTGTTCAACATCCTGCTGCAGGTGCTGGAAGACGGCCGCCTGACGGACAGCCACGGGCGTACCGTGGATTTCCGTAATACGGTGATCGTCATGACCTCCAACCTGGGCTCGGCGCAGATCCAGGAGTTGGTGGGGGATCGCGAAGCCCAGCGGGCGGCGGTGATGGATGCGGTGTCGACCCATTTCCGTCCGGAGTTCATCAACCGGATCGACGAAGTGGTGATCTTCGAGCCATTGGCCCGGGATCAGATCGCCGGCATCACCGAGATCCAACTGGGTCGCCTGCGCGGTCGCCTGGCGGAGCGTGAGCTCAAGCTGGAGCTGAGTGGCGAGGCCTTGGACAAACTGATTGCCGTGGGTTACGACCCGGTCTATGGCGCGCGTCCGCTCAAACGAGCGATCCAGCGCTGGATCGAGAACCCATTGGCGCAGTTGATTCTGTCTGGCAGTTTCCTGCCGGGGGCCACTGTGACGGCCAAGGTGGAGAACGACGAAATCGTCTTCGCCTGAGCCGGATAGGGCATCGTTATGAAGGAGGCCTCGCATTGCGAGGCCTTTTTTTGCATAGGGCGTTGAACTGTAAGGCAAAGGCTTGTAAAGTGCGCCCCGCAGTACGTCACCCCAAGGCTTTTTCCTCCCTGAGGAAAAAACTGAAATAAGTTGCAAATCATTGTCTTGAAAGCAATTTAGGGGGTTGACAGAGGTTTTTAAGATTGTAGAATAGCGCGCCTCAGAGACACGAACGTAGCGATACGGACAGGGTCAACGAGGAGGCTTCTAGAAATAAAAGCCTGTTGTAAATTGAAATGTTCAGTTCCGTGATAGCTCAGTCGGTAGAGCAAATGACTGTTAATCATTGGGTCCCAGGTTCGAGTCCTGGTCACGGAGCCAATTTCAAGCCGGGGTATAGCGCAGTCCGGTAGCGCGCCTGCTTTGGGAGCAGGATGTCAGGAGTTCGAATCCCCTTACCCCGACCATATTTGGGTCGTTAGCTCAGTTGGTAGAGCAGTTGGCTTTTAACCAATTGGTCGTAGGTTCGAATCCCACACGACCCACCATTTTTGAAACCAGTTCGCTGGAATCGAATCTTAAGATCAGACGCCAAAAGCTCTGTTCGCAGAAGGCGCCTTTAAAAGGTGCCTTTTTTTTACCGGGGTATAGCGCAGTCCGGTAGCGCGCCTGCTTTGGGAGCAGGATGTCAGGAGTTCGAATCCCCTTACCCCGACCATATTGAAAATCCTCGTATCGAAAGATACGGGGATTTTTTTTGCCCGGAATTTGGTGTTGGTTGTGTCTTTCGCGCGGTGCAAAAAAAATGCCCCGATCATTCGGGGCATTTTTGTTTGGGGAGATTAGGGTTGCTCCCTTGTCGTTCAGTAGGTCTCCCTTGGTGCCCCTTGTTTCGCCGCTGTACGCTGCCTGGCGGGCATATTCGATATAGATGAGGTGAGTAGGGGGGATGTACTGGCTGGGAGCGCTGGCTTGGCCAGGCTCATACCAATAAGCGCAATGTGGGAGTGATCAGATTATATCTCTGTGGCCAGCCCCTCGTTGCGAGGGGCGTCTACGGTGCTCACAAAGCCCGGCAAAGACCATCCACGCGTTCGTATGCCAATTCCTTGTTGGCCGCCGGTAGGGTGTAGTCCACTGTGCAGGAGCCCTCGGCCCAGCGAATCTCCAGCCGGCCCTTGTCGGCAACGCCGAAGACCAGCAGGCGCGACAGGTTGTCGACCATGCCCAGGGGCTTGCCTTGCTCGTCGTAGCCTTGGGCACCGAAGGGGATGGTGCTGCCTTGCTCCGCGCGCAGTACGAACTGCAGGCGGCGACCGGTCTGTGCGGCGTAAGTTGTTTTGACGATAGCGCCACGGGTCGGCACCAGCACCTTGGAGGTTTCGTTAATCTCGGTATCGGTCCCCAGGGTCTGGGTGTCCAGGTTCACCCAGTTGTAGCGATAAGGCTGCATATAGGGCACCACCGCGTAACCCTTGCCATTGGTGCGTACGCCGTTCCAGCCGGATACCCCGACGCCGTTGACGTCCGGAACTTCCAGCAGACCGAAGGTCTCGCCAAGCGGCTGGCCGAGGGTAACGCCGCCGCTGTGTACCAGCAGCGAGCCAGAAGCACCCAGGTCGATATGCTTGTCATCGCGACCCTGGCTGTAGCCACCACGCAGCTTGGCGACGGGGGTATCCCAGTCCAGGCCGGCGCCGGCTGTGCTGCCGTTTCTTTTGCTGTGGCCGGCCTGTGCCGAGTAGCTGAGGGTGGCCTGGTCGTCCAGGTAGCCGGACACGTTCGACTGCAGCGAGGAGTCGCCCTTGCTCGAGCTGATGGCGTTGCTGGAGAGGCGGTGAGAACTACCTCTCCCTCCCAGCGGCAGGCTGATGCTGGCGGTAAGTTGTGTATCCGAACCACCGTTCATGGGATCGCTCTGGGTGCGTGACACCGCCAGGTTGTAGCTGACGCTGTTGATGCTGCTGCCATAACCAAATTGCCAGTTGCGCGTGCGGCCCTGCTGATTCCAGTAGCTGGTTTCATCCATGCTGAGATACAGCGACCCTCGTTGCGACAGGGTCTGGTTCACGCGCAGGTTGATTCGACTCTTTTGTGCGCTGAAGCCGGCACGCTCCTGATACATGAGGTCGTCCACATGCTGGCTGAAGCTGCGAAAACCTTCGGTGGAATAGCGGTAGCCGGCCATGGTGAAAGTGGTATCGGTGGCGTTCAGCGTCTTGGAGTACAGGAAGCGCGCACTGTGCCCCTTGTTTGTCCTGCCGTTCAGGGTCTTCGATTCACTGCTGGTCACGTCGAAGGAAATGCCGCCGATGCCGGAGTTCACGCCCGCGCCAAGGTTGACGGCGCGATAGTCTTGCGCGAGCAACGCGCCACCATAACCGGTGAGGTTATCCGTTACGCCGTAGACCGCCGTGCCCTGGGTGAACGATGGTGACGGTTGGTCGTTGGAGCGATATTCACCGGCAGTGAAGGCGTAGCGAAGGTTGCCGCGGCGGGTCATGACCGGCTGGTAGGCATAGGACTGCTGGTATTCACGGACACGGCCGTCTGCTTCGATGATCTTGATCTGCAGGTCGCCGTTGGAACCGCTGGGATAGATGTCGGTGAACTCGAAGGCGCCAGGCGGCACCGACGCGGAATAGATTACGTAGCCGTTTTGCCGTACTTCGACGGTGGCATTGGTTTCAGCGATGCCGCGGATCACAGGTGCGTAGCCGACCTCGTTGTCAGGCAGCATGCCGAGGTCCGAAGCGATCTGTGCGCCGCGAAAACGCACGCTGTCGAAGATCTCGCCGGGGGTGTACAGCTCACCCAGGGAAAGCTTGCCCTTGACGCTTCGAACGTCGCGTTCCAGATAGGTGCGGTTGCTCTTGAACTCGCTTTTTGTACCGGTGCCGCCGGTCAGGGCGGATTCGTTGCGAAAGCGCCAGCCAGCGATATTGAAGCCGTTGCGCAGGTTCAGGTTGTGGTAGTCGCTCTTCGTTCCCTGGTTGGTGTTGCGGTTGAAGTTGGCCTGATAGTCGCTGTAGAAGGCGGTGATGCCCTCGTCCCAGACCGACGGGTCGACATAACCACGGGAATAGCGCTGGACGTAGGCCTGCGGGATGCTGACCTGCAATGCCAGGTTGGTGACGTCGAAGTCCACCGCGGCACCGGCGATCTGGGCGCTGACGTCGAATGGCAGCTCCTCCTTGGCGTCAGCGGCGATAAGCCCGTCCTGCTGGGCTTTGCCCGCGTTGAGCCCGAGCTCTTTGAGCAGCCCGAGCGAGAGGACGGGTTTGGCCTGCCCGGATGCGTCGGCGCTGAAGGTGATCTCCTGGCGCTTGATCAGCACGTTGTTCAGGTAGAGGTCAACGCTGTAGGTGCCTGGCGGAACGGAACTGCCTTTCTCAAAATATTTGAGGTCCACCGGAGCACCCTCCATTTTCACAAAGGAGTTGTTGAACTCGACCTCTGCGGCAGACAGTTTCGAGGTCAGTCCCACTGCCACGAGGCAGGTCGCGCACGCCCGTCGGGCGATCCTGAAACTGAGCTCTCTCTGAAAAATGGGCATGCGAAATCCTTTCGATCATGCATCGGAGGGCCGAGGCACTGACCTGAGTAAAAAGTCGGATAGGTAAAGCTTTGCGCGCTGGCGAGCGGCGCGAATGACGGCTGTGCTTTCGTTAGTTGGAAAGCTTGCTGGTGATTCGGTCCAGCCCGCCGTAATCGTTGATGCTGTCGAATTCCACTGTTGCGGCTCTGGAACTCACGCTAGGCGAACCTTTGATCGCGACTACGCGTGTTGCTCCTGGTGCGAGCATTTCTGCGGCAGCGGTATAGGTGCCAGCGTCCTTGCCAGTGCGCAACTTCACGGCGCTACCGGAAAAAGACACGTGGTACGCGGAAGGGTTGTTCACTGAAAGCGCGGTTTTGCCGCCTTGTTCCACCAGCCTCCATTGCAGGCTCTTGGCTGCATTGGCCGCGGTGTCCGGCAGGTTAGCCGGGCGGTAGAACAGTTTTACGCGCTGGCGTATGGCGATTTGCAGGCTGTTCTGGTCCTTGGCTTTTTGCGGAATCTCCTGCACGGCGAGCCAGAACACGGACTCCTTATCGGTCGGCAGCCCCTGGCCTTGATAGAGGATGCGCAGGATCTGCTGCTTGCTGCCTCCAAGGCGAACGAGGGGAGGGGTAATGGCGAACGGTACGTCGGTCGCGGGCCCGCTGCTGTCTGGCTCGACCCAGGACTGGACCATGATGTCGTTCGAGCCCTGGTTCCTGACGACGACGGATGTTTCCTTGGCTGGCGCAGCAAAGACGACGCGTGTGCCATCCAGCGTAATGCCGGCACTGGCCATTGACGCACAGAGCGTCATGGCACTGGCGAGTGCAAGACGTGTCAATAGTGAGGTTTTCATAGCGGCTCCAGGTCGGAGGGAGGGGCGCGGGCCCCTCCCTTTGGCGCGGGTTACTCGTAGGACAAGGTAAACGGCAGGGTGCCGTTTGCAGGGCCAGCTTTGATCGGAGCGCCGTTTGCCACATAACCTGCACGCAGGTTCAGATTGGCGGTGTACGTGGTTTTGCCTTCTGCGGTGGCTGGCACCAGCGCGCCATCGATGGTTTCGTTCGCGCCGAGGTTCACCAGCTTGTTGCTGCTGTTGTAAAGGCCGATACCCACACCTTCTGCGCCACCGGTGACTTTCAGCAGCGAGACGTTCCCGCTGTCGACGCCGGAGCCGCTGCTCGGGTCGAATTGCAGCTTGACGGATTTCAGACCCTCTGCGGTGCCGCCGCAATCCAGGTTCAGGTTGATGCTCTTACCGCCGACGATGCCACCTGCGGCAGCGCCGGTGAGCGAGTCGCTGCTGACCTTGCCGAGGCTGACATCGATGTTCTGGTTGCCCTTGTCACCACCAACGTTGGTGCCGGCACCGCCAGCGATTGTGCAGGAGGCGGCGACGATATCGCCGGTGAAGTTGATGGTGCCGTCTGCCGCGAGAGCGGAAGTGCTGACTGCGCCAGCGATAGCCATGGAGACGATGCTTTTGAGAAGTTTGGACATTTCATGTACCTGCTAAAGTTGGAGGTGCAATCTTGCGTCTTCACTTCAGTCGCTACAATAAGACCATTCTTAAACTATTGCGTAGTCTATGATTTTGAATGGTCGCTAATAATTTGTTGATTGATAGGATTTCAATAAGAAGATTCTTAAAAAGTTGTAGGGCAACGAAACTTTGGAGAGGCTATCTGTCTGGCCTGACAAGCAGGAGGGCGACTGGTATTGCCTTCGATCGTTGTGGGGGGGAGCCAAGAAGGCAGACCCATTGGACTGAGGGCGAGTTCGGAGGAGGATTAAGCTAACTGTCGATACAACTAGGTGGCGCGCGAATGTTGCCTTGGGTACTTTGTTGGATCAACTATCTATATGTTGCTTTAAAAGGCGCTGCTGGAAGCGGGGATATGCATTGTTTGCGCTAGAGGGAGTAACTTCTGAGTGCTAAAAATAAGACCGGACAAGTCTTTTAACCCAGCGGATAGATTGGCTGTGTACTGTTCAGAAAAGTCGGATATCAACTAAGGAAAGTTTCTTTTTTCTTCGATCTCTAGCAACTCCCCTGTTGCTCCCGAGTGGGGCAATGGCCTGAGTCAGCATTGAACCGGACGCAAAAAAAATGCCCCGATCGCTCGGGGCATTCCTGTCTTGAACGACTGACTCAGTGCAGCTTGAGTCGTGGCTCGGTACCGCGGCCGATCCGGCTGCCGAGCATCAGCATGGCGGTGCGGAACGGGCCGTAGAGCGCCGTCTGGTGCATGCGGTACAGCGACACATAGAACATCCGCGCCAGCCAGCCTTCGAGCATCACGCTGCCGGTCAGGTTGCCCATCAGGTTGCCCACGGCGGAAAAACGCGACAGCGAGATCAGCGAACCGTAGTCGGTGTATTTGTACTCCGGCAGGGCCTTGCCTTCGATGCGCAGTTTCAGCGACTTGGTCAGCAGCGATGCCTGCTGGTGAGCCGCCTGGGCCCGCGGTGGAACGTTGCGATCGGTGCCTGGTTGCGGGCAGGCGGCGCAGTCGCCAAAGGCGAAGATATTCTCGTCGCGGGTGCTCTGCAGGGTCGGCAAGACTTGCAGCTGGTTGATGCGGTTGGTTTCCAGGCCGTCGATATCCTTGAGGAAACCCGGTGCGCGAATCCCGGCAGCCCAGACTTTCAGGCTAGCGGCAATCACCTGGCCATCGGCGGTGATCAGGCTGTCGGCGGTCACTTCGCTGACCGCGGCATTGGTCATCACCTTGACCCCGAGTTTTTCCAGGGTCTTGTGTACCGGCCCACCAATCCGCTCCGGCAGGGCTGGCAGTACCCGTGGCCCGGCCTCGATCAGGGTGATGTGCATGTTTTCCGGCTTGATCCGGTCCAGGCCGTAAGCCGCCAGCTCATGGGCGGCGTTGTGCAGCTCGGCGGCCAGTTCGACGCCCGTGGCGCCGGCACCGACGATAGCCACGCTGATCTGCTCGACCACATCGGTCTGCCCGGCGTGGGCGCGCAGGTAGTGGTTGAGCAGCTGTTGATGGAAGCGTTCGGCCTGCTTGCGCGTGTCGAGGAACAGGCAGTGCTGGGCGGCGCCCTGGGTGCCGAAGTCGTTGGTGGTGCTGCCCACGGCGATCACCAGGGTGTCGTACCCCAGCTCGCGGGCCGGCAGCAGCTCCAGGCCGTTTTCGTCGTAGGTGGCGGCCAGCTGGATTTTCTTCTGCTGACGATCAAGCCCGCTCATGCGGCCCAGCTGGAACTCGAAGTGGTTCCATTTGGCTTGGGCGACATAGTTGAGTTCGTCTTCGGAAGAGTTCAGCGAACCGGCGGCCACTTCATGCAGCAAGGGCTTCCAGATGTGGGTCAGGTTCGCGTCGACCAGCATCACACTGGCGGTACCGCGCTTGCCCAGAGTCTTACCCAGACGGGTAGCCAACTCCAGACCGCCGGCGCCGCCGCCAACGATGACAATACGATGAGTCATGGGGATATCTCGCAAGGCTAAAAGAAATCGGTACGGTTACCCGAGCGAGCGCGATGCAGCTCATAGCGTCAGGTAACTGATAAGTCGGCTCAGCAAGCCCAGGCCAATGGTGATGGTCACGACTATCACGAGGAGCATCCACGGCCGGAAGGGCCGGCGCTCGACTCGGTGCTGGGCCAGTTGCAGGTATTCTTCGACATGGCGTTGGTCGTCGGGGTTCAGGCGGCTGGTCATAAAAAGCCTCGTCAGCTAGACGTTGCGAAAAGTATGAAGGTTACAGCGCAGTGCCATCTTGTCGGGCTATGCGACATGGAACGGAGCATAGCTGCTCGCGGATGCGGACCTTGTCATCGCGCGAGTGATTGCGCTTTGTAACACTCGCAGGGTGTTTGCGCCATGCCACGATGGCCTGAAGGGGCCCAGGAAATTCCGCTCCAGGCGGCCTACAGGCTGATACCGACGTCGAAGAGGATGCTGCGCCCCAGGTTGCCGCGCAGGAAGTCCGGCGCGTCGGGATGGGCAAACAGCACGCGGGCGAAGGTCGGCCCGACCAGCGATAACGAACGCCAGCCCTGGCGCAGATACTCGGTCGGCGGCGGGAAGTGGCTGTTGAGGTCGAGCACTTCGCGCTTGAGGCTGGCGAAGGCGATGATGTCCAGCTCCCCCAGGTCCATGCCGCGTTCTTTGTAGTTGTGGGCTTTCTTGCGCAGGGTCGGGGCCAGCCTGAGCAACAGTTCGTTGGCCGGAATGCGCTTGGGCTTGGCCTCGCGCCGCACCAGTTGGCTGAGGGAGAAGGCACTGCGGCGCCGTTGCAACTCGTCGCGCCATTCGTCGTTGAGGCGGCGGCCTTCGTCCAGCACGAAGAACACCTCGAAACAGGCTTCGCGAAACAGTACGTCCGGCGGTTCCTGCCCGGCGGGCGTGAACTCGTCGGCACGGTAGGGGATGTTCAAGCCTTGCAGCAGGCGCTGGCAGACCCAACGCTCACGCTCCCATTTGCGCGCATTGGACAGGAACGCATTGGCTTGTTCGGCCTGAATGGTGAGCAGGCGCAGGTAATCTGAGTCATCCATAGTCCAAGCTTAGCGTCCAAACGCTGATCCAAGAAATACACTCTGCCGGGTCGGCGGGGGCTGACTGCACTTATAACGGATAAGTGTGACATCAGGTCAACCCTCTGCCGCTCGTTCAGGCCCGCCAGGGTTTCAGCCAGAGACCCAGGGCGATCAGCAGGAGCATTCCGGCCACGGTGCTGAGCCCCAGTTGCAGCCAGACGTTCGGCAGCGGATGCAACAGCAGCGCCGCGGCACTCAGCAGAACGGCGCTGATGGCCCAGCGCACTGGCCAGCTGATGAGGCTGAGCAACTGTTGGCGCTGCATCAGCAACAGGTTGGTCAGGATTACGCCGCCGAGGGCGGCCAGGGGAATTGCATTCAACCCCGCAATCAGCGGCAAGCCCGCCAGCAGCAGGGCGTTGAGCAGGCTGCCGAGCAGTTCGCAGTACAGCGGCGTTCGGGTATCGCCGGCGGCATAGGCGTAGCGCGCGAGCATGGCGTTCCAGGCGCCGAACACCAGGGACACGGCAAACCAGCCCAGCAGTGCCGGCAGTGGTCCGTCGGCGCTTTGGGAGGGCAGCAA
Source organism: Pseudomonas sp. GW460-12-10-14-TSB1 (assembly GCF_017349775.1). Taxonomy (NCBI): domain Bacteria; kingdom Pseudomonadati; phylum Pseudomonadota; class Gammaproteobacteria; order Pseudomonadales; family Pseudomonadaceae; genus Pseudomonas; species Pseudomonas sp. GW460-12-10-14-TSB1. The sequence continues at coordinate 25,464 of NZ_JACNAC010000038.1, read as the reverse complement.
CCAGTGGATCAGCGCCGGGCTGGCGCCCACCAGGCCGAGGGCCGCTGGCAGGCTCAGCAGGGTCGCGGCGTCGAGCCCGCGATGCAGCAGCCCCAGGCGCTGATCGCCGGACTTGCCGCTCATCAAGCCGAGCAGGACCTGGTTCAGGCTCATCAAGGCAATCAACGGCAGGTTGATCAGCTTGCGCGCCAGGTTGACCCAGGTCACCGCGCCTTCGCCCAGGTAGCTGGCGACCACCCGTTCCACCAGCGCCAGGCCCTGGCTGGCCAGGTTGCTGGTCAGCAGCGGGCCGAGGCGCACCAGCAATTCACGGCTGGCTCCAACGTCCCCGCGGACCTGCCAGGGGCGCCAGCCGGTTTGCCAGATCGCCGGCACCAGCGACAGGCACATCAGCAGGCTGCCGAGAAAAAACGCCAGCGAAAGGCCGGAGCCCAGGCTCGCCTGGCCGTAGAAAAACAGATAAAGCACCGGAGGCAGGTTGAACAGCAGCGAGCCCAGCCCCGGCAGGACGAAACGTTGCCGGGCGTGCAGCGGAATGCTGAACAGCGCATGCAGGAGCAGGCCGGGGATACAGGCGGCCAGGCTGCGCAAGTTGGCGGCGGCTTCGGCCTGGGCTGCGCTGTCGAGCCCGGGACCGATCAGGCGGATCCACAGTGGTGCGCTCAAGGCCAGCAGGGCATACAGCCCCAGTCCCAGGCCCAGCAGGCGCGGACTCAGACCGGCCAGCCAGGCGTGCTGGCGCCGGGCGTCGCGCTCCTGATAGAGCGGCAGGGCCGCGGCCGCCAGGATACCGGCCGCCAGGGTCATGCGCAGGGCTTCGGGAATGAACACCGCGACCAGGAACGCATCGCTGCGGCTGCCCGCGCCCCAGGCCGCCACCAGCAGCCATTCGCGGGCAAAACCGGCGAGCAGCCCGGCGAGGGTCGCCAGGGTCAGTAGCAGGGTGCTGCCGAGCATCAATAGAACAGGGTGAACAGGCCTTTGCCACCCACCTTGTAGTTCAGGTCGTGAGGGCGCTCGCCCATGGGTTTGGCACCGCTGCCACCGATGATCTTGTAGGGCGGAACGGCCTTGGCCACCAGGGTGTTGGCGGTCACTACCGCGCCGCGACCGATGTGCGAGCCATGGGCGATCAGCGCCCGGGTGGCGATCCAGGCGTAGTCATCGATGTAGATGGGCGCGGATATCGACCAGAACTCGGGGCTCATCGGGTCATGGCCGCCGGCGAGAATCAGCACGTGAGAGGCGATCGTCACATGATCGCCGATGATCAGCCCGGCCCGGGCGTCGACCTGACAATGCCAGGCGACCACACTGTCATCGCCGATCACCAGGTTTTCCACCCCCAGCACCTCGGTGTTGCGCCAGATGGTCGAGCCCTTGCCGATCTTCGCGCCGCCCAGGCGCAGCCAGGCGATGCGTACGTGGTGGCTGGGGATCTTGTTGATCAGGATGTTGTAGGCCTGTTCCCAGGCCCGCAGCCAGCGGTCCTTGAGGGTGGCCAGGTTCTTGCCGTAGCGCGGCACCAGGGTGGTGGGGATGTCCTGCTTCAAGCGGCGATACAGGCTTCGGGCCAGGGGATGTTCGATGATCTGTTCGATGTCCACCGAGGAGATGCTGTAGCGCGCCTGCTCGCCGTCGCCCTCGACGAACAGTACGTCGTTGTTCAGCCCCCAGCTGTAGGCCTCGAGCAGTTCATCGTGGCTGACGCCCAGCTCCGAGGCCAGGGCAGGCAGGCGTTCCGGCAGATCCGCAGAATGGAAAATACGGTGTTTCATGCTTGGCTATCCTTGGGGTTGATGAGGGGATGGGTGATGGCCGGGCGTAACCGGACCTGTTGCAGGCTCATGCCCATCAACAGCCAGAACAGACCGATCAGCACGAAAGTGAAGCTGAAGTAGTGGTCGAACAAACCCGTCAGCAACGCCGCCAACAGGCCGGAAATGCAGCCCAGCCACAGTGCGTTGTCAGCGGTTATCTGACGGATCGGCGCCAGTGGGCGCACCTCGCGCCACCACATCAGGGTGACGGCGATGAACAGCAGCATTCCCGGAATGCCGATCTTGTAGATGAAGTTCAGCCACAGGTTGGAGATGCCCGGCAGGTCGGTGCCCGGTACCGGCGGATCGACCTTGAAGCCGATGCCCAGCGGGTAGCGCATCATCGCCTCGGGGAATTTCTCGTATTCCTCGAAACGTACTTCGGTACTGGCGTTGGTCGCCGAGAACATGGTCATCAGGCGTTCCTGCAGCGGCGGATAGAACATCACCAGGGCCACCGCGAAGGCAGCCCCGAGGCCGATGATCCGGCCGCTGTAGGGCACGCGCTTGTAGGTCAGCCAGAGCAGCACCAGGGCCAGGGCCAGGATCGCCCCGCGGGAAATACTCAGCAGCAGCCCCGCGCAACCCAGGATCGCCACCGCCAGCCCCAGGGCCCGCCGCGCGCCGGTCCGGGTCCAGCCATAGAGCAGTGCCAGGGGAATGAACAGCACCAGCACGCCGCCAGTGAGGTTGGGGTGAACCCAGGGCGATGCCATGCGCTGGTAGTTGGCGGAGAAGATGTCCTTCACCGCTTCCGGGTGGGCGTACTTGAGGTCGGTGAGGATCGGGATCATCGACATCGCGTTGCGCGACTTGATGAACATGCCGATCGACAACAGCAGCATCAGCAGAGTGCCCAGCAGCAGGGCGATCACCACTTTGTCGCGGTCGGCATCGGTACGCAGCAGCAACGGCACCATGAACAGCAGCGACAGGTTCATCAGCCAGCGCACCCAGTTCACCGGGCCGTTGCCATCGGCATGAATGATCAGCATGCCCCAGACAAAGGGAATGGCGCTGAACAGCATCAGCCAGACCATGGCCCGTTCGGTGGGACGCCAGAGCATGAGGTTGCGGGTCTTGCCGATGAAGGATTGCCAGAACAACCCGACCCACGTCAGGCCCAGTACCGCTTCACTGACCGTGGTGCGAATCCCCAGTTGCAGCGTGGTGTAGGGAATGCAGGTGGCCAGCACAGCGAAGAGCAGCAGGCCCCACAGCGGCTTGCGGATCAGCGTCAGGGTCACGGCCAGGCCGATCACCACGAATATGACTTTTGCCGGTGGCAGGGCCCACAACAGAATCCCGAAGATCAACCCCAGGGTCAGGCCAATGAATTTTCCTGGCAGCATCAGTGAAAGAGCCCTGTGAGCAAGGTATCGAGGCGCTGACGGTAGGTCGATTCGGCAAATTGCCGGGCCCAGTCGCGCAGGGTGTCCGGATCCGGTCTGCTGCTGTCCTGGGCTTGTTCGATCAGTGCGTTGCGCAGGCTGGCGCGATCACGGGCATTGAAGCGTCGCGCGCCGGGCGGAGAGACCTCGTCGAGGGCCGAGCCCCTGGCCACCGCGACCGGCGTACCCTGCCACAGCGCCTCGACCACCGGCAGGCCGAAGCCTTCGGCGTAGGAGGGTTGCCACAGGCAATCGGCATGCTGGTACAGGGCCTGCAACTGCTCGTCGCTGATGCCACTGACCCAATGCAGCCCGGGCAACTGGCTCAGGTTCGCCGGCAGGTCGCTGGCATGCCCGACCAGGACCAGCTCCGGTACTTGCGGGTTTTCCTGGCGGCAGCGCTGCCACTGCTCGATGAAGAACGGCATGTTCTTGCGCGGCTCCCGCGTCCCGACGGCCAGCCAGTAGCGCTCGGGCAGGCCCGCCGGCAGTGGGCCGATAGCGCCCTGGAACTCCGGTACCAGGTTGTTCAACACGCGGAACTTCGGCCGTGCCCAGGGAAACAGCCGGGCCGCTTCGCTGCAGGAAAAGCGCGAAGGGCACCAGACTTCATCGGCGACCCAGATCGACCAGGCGATCGACACGGCATCGATCAGCCGATAGGCGAGGGCCTTGAGCTGCGAGCGGTGGAAGTTGCGCTGGGTCAGCTGGAACAGGTCATGCAGGATCAGCACATAACGGGTTCCCGCCGGCTTGTGGCCGATGGGCAGGCCCATGTTGGCGGTGGCGATGTACAGGTCGACCGACTGCTCGCGAATGGTCGCCGGCAAGAATTTGCGTTCGAAGCGCAGGCGCACGCCGGGGCGTTGCACACCATCGAGGGGGCTCGGCCAGGCCGGACAGAAGGCGGTCTGGCGTTGCTCATGCTCCAGTGGCGCTTCGCTCACCAGCAGCAATTCGGTGTTTTCACGGGCGCGCAAGGCCTGTTCCAGTGCCTTGACCTGACGGGCGATGCCCGAGGAGGGAGCGACCGTGGCCGGACGATAATCGAGGGCTACACGCATGCGGGATGCTCCTGTGTGGAGGGCAGAGTCCGGTAGATCTGTTCCAGTTCGTCACCGGCCACGGCCCAGTCATGATGCTGGCGGGCATACAGGCGGGCGGCGCCGGCCAGTTGGGCGGCCAGGGTCGGCTCGCGCAACAGGCGAATCACGGCATCGGCCAGGGCCTGGGCATTGTCGCCTGCCAGGTAATGTTCCTCGGGGCGGATGGCCAGGCCCGAGGCGCCTTGTGCGGTGCTGACCAGCGGCAGGCCGGCGGCCATGGCTTCGAGCACCTTGAGCTTGGAGCCGCCGCCATGGCGCAACGGTGCGATGAACAGCGCGCAACGTCGTTGCAGGTCGGGCAGGTCTGGCACGAAGCCGACCCACTCGATGCGGCTGTCGGTCCAGCGTTCGGGCCAGTTGGCCGGCAAGGCATACCCGGCCACCGCCAGGCGCGCCTCGGGGCAGTGGCTCCAGACCCGCGGGAAAATCTCGTCGAGCATCCACTGCACGGCGTCCAGGTTCGGTGCGTATTCGTAGTTGCCGACAAACAGCACCCGCTGGCTCTGAGGGTCGGCGGAGACCTCGGCAAAGCTGCGGCTGTCGACGCCGTTGACCACCACCTCGACCGGGGTACGGGTCAGCTGGCGCATGGCCTGGGCGTCGCTTTCGGTCACCGCGACCACTTGGCGGGCCGCGTCGAACGCCTTGCGTTCCCACTGCCGGCAGCGCCATTGGTCGTAGCGCACGAAGAGGCTGGCCCAGGCCGGGAAGCGGTCATAGGTCGCGCCGCCCAGGCTGGATTCGAGGTTGTGCTCGGTGAGCACGAAGTCCCGGCCGGCCCGCCGCAGCGGTTGCAGATAGGGTTGCAGGCTGTAGCTGTGCTCGACCTGGATCACATCCCAGGGCTCTTGCAGCAGGCTGTCGAAGCGCTCGCGCAAAGGGCGCGACACGCCGTTGACCGTGGTCAGCAGCGGCCAGGGCGCGAACAGCCCGGCCAGCAGCGTGACCGGGTGTTTCAGTGGGCGCCGTGGCACCAGGATCAGGCGTTCCAGCCAGGGCTCGAGGGCGGCGCGGGTGGCGGCATCGGCCTCGGTCTTCGATTGCACCAGCAAGGTGATGCGGTGACCCCGCTCGCTCAAGGTCCGGAGCAAGTGAAACTGGCGAGTCTTGCCTCCACTGGTCATAGGCCAGGGCAGGTAGGGGAGAATCCAGAGAATCTTCACGTACGGCACTCCAGGTCGAGATCGATTACCACACGAGAATCTGCAGGGACGATTTCACGGTCGGCTGGATGCCGTCCGGGGCGTCGAGGCTGGCCCGGGTTCCGCTGAGCGGATCGTAGAGCTCGGCCTGCTGCACCTGGGGCAAGCGGATAGTGCCGCCCTTGGCGCTCCAGAACATCAGCAGGCGCTTACCGTCGTCGCGGGTCCAGGACACGCTGTAGAAGGTGTCGGGCAGGTTTTCCAGCACGGGCGTCTTGCCGGGCTTGAGACGCGCGCCAGTGATCTCGAGAAACCGCGCGAGGGCCTTGTACACCGGCTTGGGCTCGCCGTTGAGGTCGAGCAGGCCGTAATGCTGGTCGCGGGCCGAGGCGCGCGAGTCGAGATCGGAAAGGGCGAAGAGGAAGATCCGCTCGTAGTCCTGGTCGCTCATCAATGCCAGGCGGCGCAGGGTGTAGTCGGCCTGGCCGTCGACGCCGATCAGCCGCTGCATCTCCTTGGGCCCGGCGTAGCTCGACCAGCCCCACTCGGTGGCCCAGATTCTCTTCAGGCCGGCGCCGTGCAGCATGTCGTTGAGCTGCTTGCCGCGCAGCAGCACTTCGTTCTTGCCCGGCTCATCGCTTTCCGGGGTTTCCGAATACGGGTGATAGGCGGCGACCATGCCCAGGCTCTGCACGCCCAGCTCGCCGAGCTTTTCGAACATCAGCGCGTTGCGCTGGGTAGGCATCTGGCTGTAGTAGGCCATGCCGCCCATGACCTGGATCTTGTCCGGCGCCACCTGGTTCAGCGCCTGATGAGTCGCCAGCAACAGCTCGCCGTAGCCTTTGGCATCGGGTTTTGGCCGCCAGTTGTTGGGTATGTTCTGTTCATTCCACGCCTGCCAGGCGTCGATGTTCGGGTAACGCTGGGCCAGCATCGCCATGCGCGTGGCGAAGACTTTCGGATCGCGCGGCGGGTACTGATCCTGGAAGGGCCCGCCCTTGGGGGCGGTGGTGACGAAGGGCGCCGAGCCTACGAGGTAGAACAGCGACTTGAGTTTCGAATCGCTCAGGGTCCGGTCCAGTTCGTCGAGGGTGCTGAGCTGGTAACCCTCTTCGGTGGGCTCGAGCCGGTCCCAGTGCAGGTCGACCCGCACCCATTGCAGGCCGAGCTGTTTATAGGCAGCGATCTGCTTGCGGTATTGCTGCGGGGTGAACCACAGGAAGTGCGCGTTGACCCCCAGGTAGTCCTTCCACACCAGGGTGCGATCGGGAGCCAGGTTGATCGGCGTGGCATCGACCTGTTCGCTGAGCAGCAGGGCGCCGCCCACCGCCAGAGCGGCCACCAGCGGCAGATAGCGCAATAGAGGGCGACGTTCAAGGCCTGGTCGGGTCTTCATTTCGATCGCTCCTTGCACACTTCATTGAACAGTTCGGCGAAGCGCCGCGCGGTGGCGCTCCACTCGCGTTGTTGCCCGGCCTCGCTGGCCCGCGCGGCCCACTGGCGGGCCAGTTCGGGCTCCAGCACCAGGCGGCTCAGGTGCTGGCTCAGCGCTTCGACATCGCCTTGCTGATAGGTCACGCCATTGCCGCCGGCAACCTCCTCGGCAAAGGCCCGGGCATTGGAGGTGACGACTCCGCGACCGCAGGCATTGGCCCAGGACAGGGCGCCGCTGGTGCCACGCATCTGGCCGAGCCAGGCGAGTTTTTTCGACTCCCGGTACGGCAGCACCATCACATGGTGGGCCTGGATGGTGCGGGCGATCTCGGCGGACGGCAGGTCCAGTTGCCAGTCCACCACATCGTCCAGCTGCAGTTCGCGAATGCGCTGGCGCAGGCCGTCGAGGTAGTTGCCGGCCGGGTCGAAGGTCATTTCCGGGGCGGTGCCGCCGGCCAGGGTCAGGCGGACCTGGCCGCGGCACTGCGGGTTGGCCGCCAGGGTGCGGGCCAGGGCTTCGATCAGGTCCTCGATGCCCTTGCCGCGGTAGATGAAACCGAAGTACAGCAGGCGCAACGGCACCAGCGGCGGCAGCTCGGCCGCAGGGATCGGCAGGTTGCCGTGGGCGATCACCGCCACCTGTTGCGGTTGCAGGCCCATGCGCTGGCGCAGGCAGTCGCCGCCCAGCCGGGTCAGGGTAATCAGCCGGCGCATGCCGCGGGCCAGGCGCCGTTCTTCGTGCAGGGTCAGCGGGTCGGCGAGCAGCGCCGCCGCTTGCGGCAGCGGGTGCGGCAAGCGTTCGAGCAGGGTCAGCGGCCAGAACAGCCGGGCGCGCCGCCAGATCAGGCGTTCCGGGTCATGCACGGTAGCCGTGCGGGGGATCCGCGGTTGTTCGGTGCTCAGGTAGTTAAGCGCCTGGAATTCGCCGAAGCGGCCACCCCCGAGTTCGGCGTGCACCAGGTCGACGCCCGTCCAGTCGAAGGCGCGCAGGCGCGTCAGCTGCTCCGCTGGATCGTGACAGCCGGCCAGCGGTGTCAGCACTTCGATGCCAAGGCCGCGCAGCGCATTGCTGAAATGCGCGGCGTAGTCGGCGATACCGGTCTGTTCCGGCGGCAGCGGGGCCAGCAAGGCGATACGCATCAGGCCGCACCGCGCCAGCTGTTGATCCGCTCCAGCACCCTGGACGGTACTTCGAAGCGGCGACGGTTGAGGATCAGCCCGTCGACCTTGCCGAAGGCGGTGGTCAGCAGCGACATTGCATTTTCGATCATCGGCACGGTGCTGGTCCGAGCCTCGATCACCAGGGCGATCAGGTCGGCGCGGCGCAGGATCAGGAAGGCCTCCTGGTTCGACAACAGGGCCGAGGCATCCAGCAGCAGCACCTCACCGGGCTGGGCCGGCGCGCTGTCGTTGACCCGCACGCGTTGGCCGCGCTCCTCCAGCAGGCGGCGCAGGCGTTCGAGGATGAAACTCACGCCTTCGCCATGGCGCGCCGAGGTCAGGCCCAGGGTCAAGCCCTGGCTCTCGATGCGGTCCATGGGCAACAGGCTGTAGAGCCGGTAGATGCTCGCGGTCATCGCCGCGGGCGTGGCGTCCTCGAGGTCCGGCACGCTGCCCCACAGCGGCACCTGGAACAGCTCCGGCAGGCGCGAGCCGTCGTGGATGCGCTGGTCCAGCAGGTAGCAGACATAGATGGTCAAAAGCCCCACGGCGATCCCCGCGGGAATGGCGAACAGCAGGATCAGCAGGCTCTTGGGGAAGACCCGCGCGGGGTTGAAGGTGGCGTGCTCGATGATCGCGATGTTGCTGATCTGGCTGCTGTCGAGCTCGTGGTCGATACGCGCCTGTTCCAGGTTTTCCGAGTACAGCGCGTAGCTCTTTTCAGCGGTGCGCAACTGCTGGGTCAGGCGGTTGAGTTCAGGCTCGTCGGTCAGTACCCGGTCGCGCTCGGTACGCAGGGCGGCAAGGGTCTTGTCATAGTCCTCGATCTGCCCGGTCAGCCGGCGTTGTTGCAGCTGGGCATCGATGACCTGCTGCTTGACGTTGGTCACCAGGCTGTTGGGCGCGACGTTCTTCGAGCGCTCCAGGCGGGTCTCTTCCTGTTCGCTGAGGGCTTGCAGGTCGTGGATGTTCTGTTCGATCTGCTTGACCGCCGGCGCCTCGGGCAAATAAGTGCGCAGCAAGCGCGCGCGTTCCACCTGCAGGGTGTTGAGCTGGCGCTTGAGGTCGAGCTGGGTCGGGTTGAGGCTGGTCTCGCGACTGGTCACCACTTCGCCGGGCTGATCGAGGATCTGCTGGCGGGCGTTGATCAGGAAGCTGCCGATCCCGGACAGCTGGTTCTGCGCATTGACCCGGGCATCGGTCAGCCGGTCGATCTGGCTGGTGAGGTTTTCCAGGCGAGCTTCGACGCTGATCGAATCGATCTGCTTCAGGCGGCCCTGCAACTGTTCCTTGAGGCTGAGGATTTGCGCGGCCACCTTGTTGCCTTCGCCCTCATAGAAGGCATAGAGGCTTTTGCGACCGAGTACCCGGGCGCGTTCCTCAAGGAAGGTGTCGACCCAGATCTTCACCACTTGCTGTGCGACTTCCGGGTCGTCCCAGGTAAAGCTGATATCGATCACCGAGGAGCCCGCTTCATGGCTGGCCTGGAAGTTCTTTTCCAGGCGGGTCGCCAGGCGGTCCAGCGGGCTCTGCGGCTCCGACAGACCGACCAGTTGCAGCAGGCTGCGCAGCGCATCGATGGCCGTGCCCATGGCTTTCTTGGCGTAGAACTTGAGGGTCTTCCAGATACCCTGGGGTTCGGCGGCCGCACTCAGTTCCAGGTAGCGCTGGGCGACGATGTGCACGATAGGCCGGCCGGTGAGCATCTTCTCCTCATCGACAATCGGGTCGTGCTGGGTGCTGGGCGAGATCAGCGTCTGGCGATTGCCGGCCTCGATCGGCACCGTGGTGCTGTCGCGCCCGGGCTTGACCAGCAGGCGCGCGTCCGACTCGTAGCGCGTCGGCAGCAGGAAGGCGCCCAGCACCGCGACCACGATGGTGGTGATGACCGCCAGCTTGAACTCGCGGCGGAATATGAAGAACAGGCGCAACAGGTCGCGTAGAGAGCGTATTTCGATCACGGGATCACTCCGTTGATAGTACTTGTAGCAGTGGCTGATGGAGGCCGATCAAACGTATCGATCCTGTTTACTGCCCCGTCCCGGTACCGGTGGAACTGCTGGTGAAGTTGTTGATGGTGTTACCGCTGTTTTTCACGTCCTGGGTGTTGAGGTCATAGTTGAAGCCGACACCAATCCCCTTGTTGATCGGGAACAGCTTGGTGAAGTACATGTCCACCGCTTCCACCGTGCTGCCGATGGTCGATTGCGGCACGTAGATCAGGTCGCCGCGCTGCAGGGCGACCAGCGGATGATTGGGGTTGCTGAGCATGTTGCTGAGGTTGACGAAGTACATCTTGTACTTGCCGTCGGGGCCGGTCCTGAGCAAGGCGATGTTGGAGCTGTCGGCCGAGGGCAGGACGCCACCGGAACTGAGCAGGGCCTGTTCCACCGACACGGTGCCGGCGAGGTTGAAGAACGACGGGTTGGCCACCGCGCCGCCGATGAACACCCGGTTGCTCGGGGCAACGGCGATGTTCACGGTCACTTCGGGCTCGCGGTAGACACGCGTGTAGCGTTTGGTGATTTCCTTGCCCAGGTCTTCCGGGGTCAGCAGCGCGGCCTTGATCCGGCCGATGTTGGGCATCGAGATGAAACCGTCCGGTCGCACCACGAACATCGTCATGTCGTCGGAGCTGGCCGGCTCCTGGGCATCGCGCACGATGCGCAGGGTGTCGCCGCTCTGGATCAGCACCTGGGCTGGCGGCAGGTCGGCCAGGGTCAGTGCCGCCTCATGGCGGGCCTTGAGGGTGTCGCTGTCGGGCAGCGCGACATGGGCGGGAGTCGAGCAACCGCCCAGCCACAGGGAGGCGGTCAGGATGCTCAACAGACAAAGCCGGGAAGGTCGGTTAGTAGTCATCATTGACAGCTCAGGTCCAGTAGTTTGAGAACATGCTCAAGCGGCGCTTGAGCGGTGTCGGCAGATGCTGTTCGGCGTGGCCGAGGCGATAGCCCAACAGTTTCAGCGCGCTGCGCAGCAGCACTTCGGGTACGCGTTGCAACTGGCCGGCGTCACGCAAGGCACGCAACTCGGCCTGGACGTAACGTTTGCCTTCGCCGCCCGCGGTGCCGAAGGCTTCGCGGATCCAGGGCTCGCGGCCATAAAACACGCCGATATCGAAATAGCGGCGGAACTCCTGCATCAGACTGTAGCTGTGGGAATGCTGCACGCAGGCGCTGGCGGCGTAGCGCACCAGATAACCGTTGAGCAGCATGCGCGCGGCGACGTGGGCGTCCTCGCTGCCAATGACATCCTCGGGAAAGCCGCCCACCGCTTGCAGGGCGCTGCGCCGATAGACGGAAAACGAGTCCGAACTGAAGCAGGTCTTGATCCCCAGCTCCCCGGCGTCGGCCAGGCTTTTGCTGCGGCTCTGCGGGCTGTAGTTGAAGTGGCGCGACTGCGCCTCGAGAATCCCGGCCCCGGGGTGCGGCAGCTGACGACCGTAGGCGAGGCCGATCCGCGGATCCTCCTCCAGCTCCTGGATCAGGTTGGCGAAGGTCTGGGGCGAGGCCGGAATCGCATCCTGGGTCAGCAGGATCAGCGCGTCGGCATCCACCTGTTCGCTCGCCCAGCGCCGGGTGCCGCCATGGTTGAACTGCTGGGCGGCGATGACCTCCACCCGGGCACCGAACTGCCGGAAGCGGCTGACGGTGTCGTCCGTCGAGCTGCTGTCGACCACCAGCACGGTGTCCGGTTGCAGCGTCTGGGCGGTCAGCGCCGGGAGCAACCGATCGAGGTGCGCTCCGGCATTGCGGGCGGGAATGATCAGCGCCACCTTCATCATGGTTTTACCTGCACCGGGGCGCGGCCGTAGATGTCTTCGAAGCGCACGATGTCGTCTTCGCCCAGGTACTCGCCGCTTTGCACTTCGATCATCACCAGGTCGATGATCCCGGGGTTGGTCAGGCGGTGTTTATGGCCGGCGGGGATATAGGTGGATTCGTTGCTGTTGAGCAGGATCTCCTGGTCGCCATTGGTGATCAGGGCCGCACCGCTGACCACTATCCAGTGCTCGCTGCGGTGATGGTGCATCTGCAGCGACAGCGACTCCTTGGGCTTGACCATGATGCGCTTGATCTTGAAGCGGCTGCTTTCCTCCAGCACGGTGTAGGTCCCCCACGGCCGTGTGACCGTGCGGTGCAGGCTGTAGGCGCTGTGGCCCAGGCGCTTGAGTTCGGTAACGATATGGCGCACGTCCTGGGTCCGCGAGGCATCGGCCACCAGCAGCGCGTCGGGGGTGTCGACGATGATCAGGTCGCTGACGCCAACGGCGCCCAGTACACGCTTGGGTGAGTCGATATAGCAATTGCTCACGTCATGCAGGATGGCTTCGCCGTTGACCTGGTTGCCGGCGGCGTCGCTCGGGGTGAGCTGGCGCAGCGCATCCCAGGAGCCGATGTCGCTCCAGCCCAGGTCGCAGGGCACCACGGCGACCCGCTCGGAGCGCTCCATCAGGGCCACGTCGATCGAAACGTCCGGGGCGCGGGCCAGGCTGTCGGCGTCGAGTTCACGCTGGCGGCAGTGTTTGTTGTCCAGGGTCATGCCTTGTTCCAGGCAGGCCTGGGCGGCGCTCAGCACCTCGGGAGCGTGCAGGGTCAGCTCTTGCAGCAGGGTATCGGCGCGGAAGCAGAACATCCCGGCGTTCCACAGGTAGTCGCCGCTGTCGACGTAGGCCTGGGCGGTGACCAGGTTGGGTTTTTCGACGAAGCGCGCGACCTCGAAACCCTCCTTCAGCGCCGGGCCCTGTTCGATGTAGCCAAAACCGGTCTCGGGTTTGTCGGGCTGAATGCCGAAGGTCGTCAGATAACCTGCTTCGGCGAGGCTGCGCGCCTTGCCCACGGCGGTGGCGAAGGCGTTCTGGTCGAGGATCAGGTGGTCGGCCGGAAGGATCAGCAACTGCGCCTCGTCGCCCCAGTGCTCGCGCACATGCAGGGCCGCCACGGCGATGGCCACCGCGGTATTGCGCCCGAAGGGCTCGAGCAGCAGGTCGAGGTCCAGCTTGCCCCGATTGACGCTGCGGTACTCGTCCAGCGAGCGGAACAGCAGGTCGCGGTTGGTCACCGTGACCACGCAGCTGACGTCCGGCAGGCTGCTGGCGCGGACGAAGGTCTTTTGCAGCAGGCTCTGCCCATCGCGCATGCGTATGAATGGCTTGGGCATGTTCTGCCGAGAGACGGGCCACAGGCGCGAGCCGGAGCCGCCGGAAATAATGCAAGGGATCAATCCAGTGAATGCGCTCATCAGTAGACTTCCTTCGTCGAGAGGACGGCCGGAACCGTCATGAAAACGATGTACAGATCCAGCCAGACCGACCACTTGGAGATGTAATCGAGGTCGTACTCCACTCGTTTCTGGATTTTCTGCAGTGTGTCGGTTTCTCCCCGGTAGCCATTGATCTGCGCCCAGCCGGTGATGCCGGGCTTGACCCGATGGCGCGAGCTGTATTCGCGCACCGCCTGTTCGAACGGCACTCCCGCCGCCTTGGTGGCGGTGGCATGTGGGCGAGGCCCGACAATCGACATGTTGCCCATCAGCACATTGAACAGCTGGGGCAGTTCATCGATGCTGGTTTTGCGAATGAAGCGCCCAACCCGGGTGATCCGCGGGTCTTCCCGAGTGGTCTGCCGCTCGGCATTGAGGTCCGCCTGCTCGACATACATAGAGCGGAACTTGAACACGCGGATCAACCGGTCGTTGTAGCCATAGCGCTTTTGCCGGAACAGCACGGGGCCCTTGGAATCGAGCTTCACCGCCACGGCGGTGGCCAGCAGCACGGGGGACAACAGGACCAGGCCCAGCAGGGCGAGCAGGATGTCTTCGCAGCGCTTGATCAGCGGCGCCCAGCCGCGCAATGGCAGCTCCGAGGTGTTGAACATCAGGATGCCGCCGACATCGGTCATGCGGTTGTGGCCGAAGCGCAGGGTGGTGATGTCGGGCACCAGGGCGACATTCACCGACAACTGCCGCAGCCGGTACACCAGCCCGCCGATGCGCGCGTGCGCGGCCCAGGGCAGGGCGATCAGTACCTGGTTGACCTGCTCGGAACGGATCAGCTCTTCCAGGTTCTGGGTGTTGCCCAGGAAGGGCAGGTCGCAGAAGGCCTTGGGCACGCGGTCGCTGCGATCGTCGATGAAACCGATCAGGCCGGAGCGGATATCGCCGTGGCGCTGCATGTGTTCGGCAAGGAACAGCGCGCTCTCGCTGAAGCCGAGGATCACCGTGCGTTGCAGGTATTTGCCCCTGGCCATCCACGAATGGAACAGGCGCAGCAGAAACAGGCGCTCGATGCCAAACAGCACGAGGCTGGCGATGAACCAGACAGCCAAGTCCTGCAGGCTGAAGACCGGCAGCAGGTGCAGCCCCTGGTACATGACCAGCAGGATGCAGAAGGCGGAGGTCCAGGCCACCAGCATCGTGCGCAGACGCAGGCGATTGCTGAAGAACTCTTCGGAGTAGACCCCCTGGGCCTGGAACAGGATGACGGTGATCACGGCAAAGAACAGCAGCAGGCCAAGTACGGTTGGCCAGATATCCGCGCTGGCGGATTCAAGACTCAGGAGCAGCAGGATGCCAGGCAGGGCAGCAGACAGGGCATGCGTCAGTTTCACCCCCGAAATGAAGAGTTCCATGAATCCGGTTCGGGTCAGAAACCTGCTATCAATCGATTTTGTAAGCATCGAATCCCGTCGCTGCCAGGTAAAACCCAGCTCTGATAAGGGTAAAGCCACTACAGAGGCAGGCTGAAAAAACTAAGGCTTACTGCAAAAAAGTCTGTTTTTTGGCGGCCTATGATGGCCAAACAATACTATTTTTCCGCTTTGATGGTCAACTAATTGACTAATTCTGGCAGATTAATCTTTTTTTTGCATTATGCATCGGTTTTTTGACGGTTTGGCGCATCCAGGACGAATGGAAGCCTGGGCATGTGTCACGAAGTTGGCTCATTCGTGAGCGAGGGCGTGACGGATAAGTGGAGTGTTGTTCAGGGGGGGGCTCTTGTCCAACCGGTGGCTATTTATTCCCTTTCGCTCGTGATTGCGGGGTTCTTGATGGTTGGCGCAGCCCTCCGGCGGGGTGCTCTGGCGGTGTAGACTGGGCGCTGCCGAACTAACCAAAGGAAGGGGAAGAAACTGTGAGGTATTGGTCATTGCTGTTGCTGGGTTGCGTGCCATTGCTGGCGCACGCGGTGGAAGTCGGTGAGCGTCTGGCGCCCTGGACTTTGCTCGATCAATTCGACCGGGCCTACAGCCTCGACGGGCAGACCCGGACCCTGCTGGTGGCGCGCAGCATGGATGGCGCCAAGCTGGTCAACGCCGCGTTGCAGGATCGGCCTGCGGGTTATCTGGAAGCCCGGCACACGGTATTCGTCGCGGACATCCAGCGCATGCCGGCGGTGATCGCCAAGATGTTCGCGGTTCCGGCGATGCGTGATTATGGCTACCGGATCATGCTCGACCGTGACGGGCGGGTGGCGCCGCGTTACGCCGGGGCTGTGGATAAAGTCCTTTGGCTGCAGCTCGACGATGGCCGGCTGGTCGCTCAACGGGAGTACGGTACGGCCGCCGAACTGCGCGCAGCGCTGGAGCAGGCGCAGCCATGATCAGTGCGGCGCTGCTGTCGCCGCTGACCCTCGGCGTGGGCTGGTTGATCTATGTGCCGGTGCTGCTCTGGGCCGCCTGGCGCGCGCCTTGGGTCGAGCTGTTCAGCGATAGCCGGCGCCAGCATCTGCTGTTCGGTACGGTGTTCGCGTTGTTCATGTTGTGGCTGGTGCGCCGGGATTTCGATACCGGGGTGTCCTACCACTTCATCGGCATGACGGCGGTGACCCTGTTGCTGGACTGGCCGCTGGCGATCGTCGGCGGGCTGATTGCCCAGGTGGGGCTGGTCGCGCTGGGTCGCCAGGATCTGGCGGCGGTCGGCATCAACGGCGCCTTGCTGATCCTGCTGCCGGTGCTGGTCACCGAATGCTGCGCGATCCTGGTGGAGCGCGCGCAGCCGCGTAATCCCTTTGTGTATATCTTCTGTTCCGGTTTTTTTGCCGCCGCGCTGTCGGCCTTGTTGTGCCTGCTGGTGGGCCTGGGGCTGCTGTGGTTCGACGGGCGTTTTGCCATGCCGGAATGGCTGGAGGACTTCGTCGGCTACCTGTGGCTGATCATCTTTCCCGAGGCCTTCATCAACGGCATGGTGGTCAGCGCCCTGGTGGTGTTCTGCCCCGAATGGCTGGAAACCTTCAACCGCACCCGTTACCTGTCGGCGCCGTGGAAGGACGACGATCCGCGTTCTTGATCCATATCAAACACGTTCGGCGGGCGCGGTCCCATGCTCGGCGAAAACCGTTCGGGAGCAGGGTCATGAGTGTGTATGAATGGGCACGGCAGGAAGTACGCAAGAGTCTGGATACTGCGCAGGAAGAGGGTTTCGAACCGGGCTTGAGCCTGCGCGCCCTGCTCAGCGCGGTGGTGCAGGAGAGTCGGCGGGTGCGCAGCGCCGAGGATCTGGCCGACGAGTTGCAGTTTCTCGCGGAGAACCTCGACGATACGCAGGATTACGGTTTCATGCGGCCTTGAGGCTTTAGTGGGCGCGAGGCGGCAGGTCGTCGGAAAACAGATCGTCCTCGGCATCCGGGCTGACCGGAATCTTGTGTTCTTCGGCAGCCCAGGCGCCGAGGTCGATCAGTTTGCAGCGGTCCGAGCAGAACGGACGGTTGACGTTGCTCGCGGTCCATTCCACGGGCGCACCGCAGGTTGGACATTCCACGGTCAGGGGTTGGCTCATGACTGGCCTCCACGCAAGGTAAGGTAAAAGTGATGCAGGCGTTCGACCTCGCTGTGCAGCCAGGCGAGGTCGCGGTCGTTGACCAGCACATCGTCGGCATGGCTCAGGCGGTCTTCGCGGGTTGCCTGGGCCTTGAGAATCGCCTGGATCTGCTGTTCGCTGATCCCGTCGCGTTGCAGGGTCCGCTCGATCTGCAGTTGCTGCGGCACATCGATCACCAGGATCCGCTGGGTCATCGCGTATTGCCCGGATTCGATCAACAGCGGTGACACCAGAATCGCGTAGGGCGACTCGGCGCGGGCCAGGTGCGCGGCGATCTCATCGGCAATCAAGGGATGCAGCAAGGCTTCCAGCCAGAGGCGTTGTTGCGGCACCTCGAAGATCAGCTTGCGCAGCGCGGCGCGGTCCAACTGGCCATCGGCCTGCAGCACGCTGTCGCCGAAATGCTCGGCGATGCGGGCCAGGGCCGGACGGCCGGGTTCCACCACCCAGCGGGCAGCGTGATCGGCATCCACCACGTGGATGCCCAGGTCGATGAAGTGCTGGGCCGCGGCACTTTTGCCACTGCCGATACCGCCGGTAAGGCCGAGGATCCAGGGTTTGAAAACAGGCTTGGTCATCTGAAACCGACAAACTGCAAATAGGAGCCGGTTATTTGACCACCCCAGAGCAAGGCAATCCAGCCGGCAATGGCCAGAAAGGGACCGAAAGGGATAGGCGTGGACATTTGCGCGCGGTTGCGGCGCAGCATGGCGACCCCGGCCAGGGCCCCCGTCAGTGAGGCCAGCAGCAGGGTCATCGGCAGAATCTGCCAGCCGCCCCAGGCGCCGAACATGGCCAACAGCTTGAAATCGCCGTGCCCCATGCCTTCCTTGCCGGTCAGCAGCTTGAACAGCCAGTACACCGACCACAGGCACAGGTAGCCGGCCACGGCGCCCCACAGCGCATCGTGGAGGCTGACGAACAGGTCGAAGCCATTGACGATCAGCCCCAGCCACAACAGGGGCAGTACCAGCACGTCGGGCAACAGTTGATGGTCGGCATCGATCAGGCTCATCGCCAACAGGCCCCAACTCAGGAGCAGCATCAAGCCGGCCTGCCAGCCAAAGCCGAAATGCCAGGCCACGAACGCCGAGGCCAGGCCGCAGGTCAGCTCCACCAGCGGATAGCGCCGGCCGATCGGTGCCTTGCACGCGGAGCAGCGTCCGCGCAGCAGCAGGTAGCTGAACACTGGGATGTTTTCCCAGGGGCGGATCGGGTGCGCGCAGTGAGGGCACTGGGAGTGCGGGAGCAACAGGTTGTAGGTCGGCCCGGCAGGTTCGACGGGCAGCCCCAGGATGTCACGGGCCTGGGCATGCCAGTCGCGCTCGAGCATCTTTGGCAGCCGCCAGATCAGCACGTTGAGGAAGCTGCCGACAATCAGGCCCAGGACCAGCACCGATGCTACGAAGACCAGCGGGTAGCTGGCCAGGACCTCAGTCAATGACATGTTCAGATCGCTGTACCGAGTTGGAAGATGGGTAAGTACATGGCGACCACCAGGCCGCCGACGAGGGTGCCCAAAACTACCATGATCACGGGTTCCATGAGACTGCTCAGGGTGTCGACCAGGGTATCGACCTCTTCCTCATAGTGGATCGCCACTTTTTCCAGCATGCCGTCCAGGGCCCCGGACTCTTCGCCGATGGCAGTCATCTGGATGGCCATGCCGGGAAAGATGCCGGACGCGCGCATGGAAAAATGCAACTGCATGCCAGTCGCCACGTCCTGCCTGATGCGGTTCACCGCATGCTTGAACACCTGATTGCCGGTGGCCCCGGCCACCGAGCCCAGGGCCTCCACCAGTGGTACCCCGGCGGCGAAGGTGGTGGACAAGGTGCGGGCGTAGCGGGCCACCGCGGACTTGTACATCAGCGGCGCTACCAACGGCAGTTTCAGCAGGCCCACGTCCAGCCACTGGCGAAAGCGCGGCGAGTGCCGGTGGGCATGGCGCAGGCCGAACACGCTGAGCAACAGACCGCCCGCCAACAGCCACCACCAGTGCTGTACGAACTCCGAGAGGGCGATGACCAGTTGGGTGAACACCGGCAGTTGCGCGCCGAAGCCTTGGAACATCGACTGGAATTGCGGCACCACCTTGACCAGCAGAATGCCCGTGACCACCAGCGCCACGTAGATCACCGCCAGGGGATAGGTCATGGCCTTGCGGATGCGCGTCTTGAGGTTTTCGCTTTTTTCCTTGTAGGTCGCCACCCGCTCCAGCAGGGTTTCCAGGGCCCCGGCCTGTTCGCCGGCATCCACCAGGCTGCAGTACAGCTCGTCGAAGTACCGCGGCCTCTTGCGCAATGCTGTGGTGAAGCTGCTGCCGGCGGCGATGTCCTGCTTCAGCTCGGCCATCAGTTTGCGCATGTTCGGGTTGTCGAAGCCCTCGGCAATGATGTCGAACGATTGCAGCAGCGGCACACCGGCCTTGATCAGGGTCGCCAGCTGCCGGGTGAACAGGCTGATGTCGCGGGCCCTGATCGGGGGCGTGCGCTGGAACAGCGAGCTGGATTTCTTCCTGACCCTGGCCGGGCTGATGCCTTGCTTGCGCAACTGGGCCCTGATCAGCGAGGGGTTATGGCCGCTCAATTCGCCGCGCAGTTTGCTGCCTTGCCTGTCGGTGCCTTCCCACAGGTAAACACTGACTTTTGCTGCTTTGACCGCCATGGTGTCGAGTCCCGGTAGTGATGGATGTCCTCAGGGCCGGCAATGCCCTGTGCGTTAGCGAGTGGAGCGCTGCGCGCGGCGCGGCGTCCGGCTCATAGAGTTTGAATGGCCCGATACGTTCCTTGGACGGGGCGGACAGTGAATGCAATCGATGGTCGAGTGACAGCGTAGCTCGCCAAGGCGACCGGCCCAGGGCACTTGGCTGACAAAAAGTGTCAGATAGTGCGACTTCTGGCGCTCACTGCCGCCGGTCCGCGCCGCTAAAGCCCCGTTCGCCCGGGGGCGCAGGCGCTGGCACAGGCTGTGCTATGGCTGTGTGGCGAGTGCCCAGACCCTTGGATATCCCCTGCTTGGAGCAGATAGATGAAGTATCAGAAAGGTTTTACCTTGATCGAGCTGCTGGTCGTTGTGGCGATCATCGGCATCCTGGCCACCTTTGCCATGCCGCTGTATTCCAAATACCAGGCGCGGGCCAAGGTCACCGCGGCGTTGGCCGAAGCCTCGGCACTGAAGGTCAACTTCGAGGACGTGCTGAACCAGGGTAGCGACCCGACCCTGGAGCTGGTGGGGGGCAAGGCGGCGACGTCGAACTGCACCATGACCGCCGCGGGTTCCGCCTCGACCGGAGCGGGAACCATTGGCTGCACCATCCTCAATGCACCGGCGCCGGTGCTGAACAAGACCCTCACCCTGACCCGCAGCACAGCCGATGGCTGGGTCTGCACCACCACTGTTCCCGCGGATTACTCCCCCAAAGGCTGCGCCGCCAGCGGCAGCTGAGTCCGGTTCTCGCGTGCTCGGCGCGTGAAACGTCACGCGCCACCGCGTCTTTGTGGAAAGTATCGAAAATTCAGGAAGTTAGCTCGGCCACTGAGAAATGCAACTTGCATGCAGATTATTCGCCGGTCATGCATTTTGCATGATCGCGGATACTTTGGTTGATCTGTAAGTTATTGATATTTAAGTGATTACTGTTTTTATGAACTTGGCATAACGCCTGCAATCTACTTAAGTAACCCTGCTGCCAGGACCTGGAGCAGGTTTTCCAGAAGAACAGGAGTTACTCGTATGAAGAAGTTCGCTATCGCTGCTGCAACTGCTACCGCTCTGACCCTGACCATGGCTAACGTCGCATTTGCCCAGACCACTCAAGCTACTCAGGCGCCAATGGTGCTCGCGGCGGGTGAAGTGACCAAGGCCAAGGAAGCCACTTCCGACACCTGGATCACCACCAAAGTCAAAGCGGATCTCGTAACTGAAAAAGGCATTCCAGGTACCGACATCAAGGTCGAAACCAACAAGGGTGTGGTTTCCCTGTCCTCCACCGCTGCTCTGACCGCGGCGCAGAAAGAAACCGCAGTCAACATCGCCAAGAACATCAAAGGCGTGAAGGCAGTATCGGCTGACGGTCTGAAAACCGAGTAAGCCGCAAGCGTCTTTCCTGGACAGGGAGAAGAGGCGGTAGAGGGTTCATCTACCGCTTCCTTGAAGGTTCATGCGAATGGCCACAGGGAGGTGGCTCCTTTTGTAAACAGAACAGGCCCCGGCACAGTGTGTCGGGGCCTGTTCTGTTCATGGCGGGGAAAACCGCAAGGCCGACCCGTTTCCGGGGCGGCGGGGAGGGCGGTTATTCGGCGTCCAGGTGCATGGGGGTAATGACCCGGCCGTCGCTTTCGGCCTGGCCGAGATTGGCGTCGATGAAGTACACCCGGTCGTCCGTCAGTTGGCCTTTGTCCACCAGGAAGTCCTTGATGCTGCTGGCCCGTTCCTGGCCCAGCTGGCGTAACAGCACATCGCTGCCGCTCCAGAACTGGATCACGCCTTCACGCATTTTCGCGGTGCGCTCTTCCTTGCCCAGATCCTTCCATTCGGCTGGTGGCTGGGTCTTGAGGCGGGTGCGATAGATGCCTTCCAGCAGAGGACCTTTCTCGCCTTCCGGCACCTTCAGCAAGGATGCCTGGGCCGGTACCTTGTCGCCGCGCCGCTGGAGCATCTTGTAGTAGTTGTACTGGTATTCCCGCTCCAGGCGTTGCTCGGCGATCAGCGGGCCATCGCTGCTCTGCGCCGCGGTACCTTCGATCTCCAGGCGCAGGGCCGGACGCTCCTTGAGCGCGTTGGACAGCTTGACCAGCGCCGCTTCCGATTCTGGGTTCAGGTCACTGGAGCCGGGGGCGAAGGAGACACTGCCCAGGTCTTCCGAACCGCCGCCAGCGACCAGTCCGCCGATCAGCTTGAACGGGGCTGCGGCGGCCTTGACGATCAGGTTGCGCAGGGTCTGCCAGACAATCGGCATGACGCTGAATTGCGGGTTGTTGAGGTCGCCGGTCACCGGCAGTTCGATGGAGATCTTGCCGTCGACATCCTTGAGCAAGGCGACCGCCAGTTTCAGTGGCAGGCTCACGGCATCCGGGCTGTCGACTTTTTCCCCCAGCTCCAGTTGTTCGACCACCACTTTGTTTTCGGCCTTGAGCTGGCCGTTGGTGATGACGTAGTGCAGGTCGAGGTTGAGCCGGCCCTTGCGGATACGGTAGCCGGCGAACTTGCCGGAGTAGGGGGTCAGGGTGGTCAGTTCGACGCGTTTGAAACTGGTGGCGATGTCCAGCGCGGCCATTGGATCGAAGGGGTTCACGCTGCCCTTGATGGTGACCGGCGCATAACGATCGACCTTGCCCTTGATATCGACGCTGGCCGGTTTTGCCTGGCGGCTGTCGATGGTACCGATCTGGCCGTTGAGTTGCTGGACGGCTGTGGCGAAGTTGGGGGTCAGGCTGAAGTCGGCGAAGTTGGCCGAACCGTCGTTGATAGCGATCTGGCCGATATGGATGCCCAGGGGTTTTTCCTTGGCGGCCGGCTTGGCGGCACTCTTCGGCGCGCTGTCGGCCGGTTGCGGGATCAGCAGGTCATCGATGTTGGTGGTGCGGTCATCGTTGATCATGAAGCGCGCATAGGGCTGCAACAGGTTGACCTTGTTGATCGTCAGGCTGTCGCCGTGCTGATAGTTCAGGCCTTCGAGCACCAGTTGCTGCCATTTCACGAAGTCACGGGTTTTCAGAGTGTCCAGGGTATGCAACTGGTCGACCTGGGCGCGGCCGGTCACGCTGAATGTCAGGGGGTCGATGTTTTTCAGGTCCACCGCCAGGTCGCTGCCGAGCATGCCGCTGCGCAACTCCAGGCGAATGAACGGGCTGATGTAGGACTGGGCGACCCGCAGGTCGATGTCCTTGGTTTGCACCGCCAGCTTGGCGGTGACCGGTTGCAGGTTGACCACGCCGCTGGCGAGGATCTTGCCCTGCTTGCCCACCCCGGTGTCGAGCTTGAGGTTGAAAGGCGACTGGTTGAGGCTGTCGAAGTTCTGCACATCGAGGTTCAGTGGCCCGACCTCCAGCGCCACCGCCGGCTTGGCCTGGCGGTCCGCCAGGTGCACCTGGTAATTGCGCAGTTGCACGTCCTTGAGCAGCACCTGCCAGGGTTTGCTTGGCGCCGGGGTCGCCGGCTGCGTATCGGCGGTGGCCGGAGCGGGCTTGGCGGCCGGTTTGGCCGGCTGGCTGGCGAACAGTTTCTGCCAGTCCAGTTGACCATCGGCCTCCAGGGCGGCCCAGGTTTCCAGTTTCTGGCTGCGGATCTTGCCGACCACCACTTGCTGCTTGGCCAGGTCGACCGTGGTTTCACTGACGTCCAGGCGCTCCAGGCGGGCCAGTGGCCGACCATCAGGGGCCTTGATGGCGAAAGGGGCGACGCTTACCGAGGCATCGCTGAGCAGCAGTTCGGTTTCCTTGGCCAGGTTCAGCTTGTAGCGGGTGTTGAGGTTCAGCACGCCGTCTTCGAGGACCAGCGGCAAGGCATCGCGGACATAGGGCCACCAGGCTTTCATCTGGCCGTCGGTGACTTTCAGGGTGCCTTCGGAGGCGATCGGGGTCAGGCTGAAATTGCCGCTCCAATCGATCTGGCCGCCCGCGGGGCCAACGGCGACCAGGGTCATGTCGGCACTGTCGTCGGGCAGGGTACTGAGATTCTTCAGTTCGAGATCAAGTTTGTCGTAGAGGAAGTCGATGGGCTCGCTGGGTCGCGTGTCCTGGAAGTGCACATAACCGCCCGCCAGTTTGATGCGCTCGATACGCAGGGGGAACGGCTTGGCCTCGGGGTCGTCCGGAGTGGGTTCGCTGGCGGGCAGGTTGAACAGGCCCAGCAGGTTGAGCTTGCCGTCCTTGGCGAACAGGATCTCGCTCTTGGGTTTGTCCAGCTCGACGTCGGCCAGGTGCAGCGCGCGGGTCCAGAGGCTGTCCAGTTGCAGGTTGGCGTAGAGACGCTCGAAGGCCACCTGCTCCTTGCCCGGCTCACCGATGTTCAGGCCCCAGAGCGTCAGTTCGAGGCTGAACGGGTTGAGTTCGATGCGCTGGATCTTCGCCGGTACCGTCGCGTAGTTGGCCAACTGTTGATTGGCCACCCGCAAGGCGATGCCCGGCAAAATCAGAAAGCCCAACAGGCTGTACAGGGCGAGAGCGGTCAACAAGGCGCCGATAGCGCGGATCAATCCTTTGGGCATGCGAGGCTTCATCTATCTGATATCGGGAGTGCGTTGGAGTATGGCACGCGTTTCCGGTTCCGAAACAATCCCAATCCTGTCGCAAACAGGATTGTTCAGATTCCTGCCGGGGGATCAGAGCTGCAGGATCAGGGTCTTGAGCGGCGGTTGCTGGTCCATGGACGGGAAGTCGCGACCGGGTGTCAGCACCTGCGATTCGCGTACCGGGCGCCCGGCTTTTTCGGCACAGCGCAGCACCTGTTCGCGCCAGTCGTCCATCGAGACTTTCGCCAGGTTGTTGCAGCAGATCAGCACGCCATTGTCGGCGGTAGCCAGCAGGGCCGGCTTGAGCAGGCTCTGATAGTCGCGCAGCAGGTCGACCGTGCCGAATGCGCTCTTGGCCCAGGCCGGAGGGTCGAGCAGCACCAGGTCGTACTGGCGTTGTTCCAGGCGTGGGTAGCTGGGCAGCTTTTGCCCACGACGCTGGGTGATGGGCAGGCCGGCCAGTTGCCGGATCGCCGGGAAGTAATCCGATTGCACGAATTGCATGGCCGGCAATTGCGGATTGAGCTGGCCGTTCTCGCGGCCGACGGCCAGGTTGCCCTCGGCGAAGTCCAGGTTGCACACCTCGCGGGCGCCACCTGCCGCGGCACTCAGGCCGACGCCGCAGGTATAGGCGAACAGGTTCAGCACGCTTTTGCCGGCGCTGTGGGCCTTGACCCAGCCACGGGCGTTACGCAGGTCGAGAAACAGCAGCGGGTCCTGGCCGGCATGGCGGCCGCGTACCCGGTAGTTCAAGCCCCATTCGTGGCCGACCAGGTCTTTCAGTGCCTCTTCTTCGGCGCGGTAAACCGGATCTTCGCGGTCGATGCGTGAGTTGCCCCGGGAGCGATCGTTATAGACCAGCAGGGTTTCCAGGCCCAGCTGCTCCTGGACAGTCTCATGCAATTGCAGCAAGGCATCGCGTTCCAGCGTCTGGTGAAAACTTTGCACCAGCAGCTGTGGGCCGTAACGGTCGATGGTCAGGCCCCCGGCGCCTTCCTGGCTGCCATGGAACAGCCGATAGCAGTCGGTGCCTTGCTGATGCAGCTCGACGAGCAGGTCCTGGCGATGATCGAGGGCGGCGCGCAGCGCCTGATTCAAGGAAGACATGCGGGCGCCTTGCGAGTGATTGGGCGGGGCAGTCTACCAGCTTCGGCCTTCCCTGTAGGAGCGGCCGGGTTAGCGTTCGATGGCCAGCGCCACGCCCTGGCCGCCGCCGATGCACAAGGTAGCGAGGCCTTTTTTGGCATCGCGCTTGAGCATCTCGTGCAGCAGGGTTACCAGCACCCGGCAGCCCGAGGCGCCGATCGGGTGGCCGAGGGCGATGGCGCCGCCGTTGACGTTGACCTTGCTCGCGTCCCA
>NZ_JACNAC010000037.1:0-65026 GCF_017349775.1 Pseudomonas sp. GW460-12-10-14-TSB1 | reverse complement strand
CATCTAAAAAGGAGAGCCCCCGTCATGGCCTTGCTACAACTGGAGCGCATCAGCGCACAGTACCCCGGCGCCGCCGAACCGGTGCTGGCGGATATTTCCCTGACGCTCGGGCCCCAGCAACTGCTGGTCGCCCTCGGCCCTTCCGGCAGTGGCAAGACTTCGCTGTTGAACCTGATCGCCGGTTTCGTCGAACCCAGCGCCGGGCGCATCACCCTGGACGGCGTGCCGGTCGCCGGCCCGAGCGCCGAACGCGGTGTGGTGTTCCAGGATGATGCCCTGCTGCCCTGGCAGGACGTACTGGCCAACGTCGGCTTCGGCCTCGAACTGGCCGGCATCGCCCGCGACCAACGTGAAGCCCGTGCCCGGGAAATGTTGGCGCTGGTGGACCTGGCCGGCTTCGACAAGCGGCGCATCTGGCAGCTCTCCGGCGGACAACGCCAGCGTGTAGGTCTGGCCCGCGCCCTGGCCGCCGACCCGCGGGTGCTGCTGATGGACGAGCCCTTCGGCGCTCTCGACGCCTTCACCCGCGAACAGATGCAGGAGCTGTTGCTGCAAGTCTGGCAACGCACCGCCAAGCCGGTGTTCCTGATTACCCACGACATCGAGGAAGCGGTGTTCCTCGCCACCGACCTGATACTGCTGGCGCCTAACCCGGGGCAGATCGTCGAACGTTTGAGCCTGGATTTCGGCCAGCGTTACGCGGCCGGCGAATCGGCTCGGGCAATCAAATCCGACCCGCGCTTTATCGAAACCCGCGAACACGTGCTGGCCCGGGTGTTCTCCCAACGCAGTGCCGTCTTACGGCAGGAGCGCGCATGAACAGCTACGACCTCCCGGCCACCACGACCAAAGCCGCCACCCCACGGACCGCGGCGCCCCTGCGCCATAGCCTGAGCACCCGCTGGATCAGCGTGCTGACCCTGGCGGTGCTGCTCGCCCTGTGGTGGGCGGTGACGGCCAGCGGCCTGATCGAACCGCTGTTCTTGCCGCCACCTTCCGCCGTGCTGCAAAAGGGCTGGCTGCTGGTGACCAGCGGCTATATGGATTCCACCCTGTGGCAG
Organism: Pseudomonas sp. GW460-12-10-14-TSB1; assembly: GCF_017349775.1. NCBI lineage: Bacteria > Pseudomonadati > Pseudomonadota > Gammaproteobacteria > Pseudomonadales > Pseudomonadaceae > Pseudomonas > Pseudomonas sp. GW460-12-10-14-TSB1. Next base: position 63,965 of record NZ_JACNAC010000037.1, on the reverse strand, counting down.
CACCTGGGCGCGAGCCTCGGACGCATCGGCCTGGCCCTGGGTTTTGCCGTGCTGACCGCGATTCCGGTGGGCATCGCCATCGGCCACAACCGCATCGCCCGTGGCGTGCTGGACCCGCTGATCGAGTTCTACCGGCCGATTCCGCCCCTGGCCTACCTGCCACTGATCGTCATCTGGTGCGGCATCGGCGAGCTGTCCAAGGTGCTGCTGATCTACCTGGCGATCTTCGCCCCGATCGCCATCGCCACCGCCACCGGCGTGCGCACCGTGGACCCGACCCGGCTGCGCGCCGCGCAGTCACTCGGTGCGACCCGGGCCCAGCTGATTCGCCATGTGATCCTGCCCAGCGCCCTGCCCGACATCCTCACCGGCGTGCGCATCGGCCTAGGGGTGGGCTGGTCGACCCTGGTCGCCGCCGAACTGATCGCCGCCACCAGCGGCCTGGGGTTCATGGTGCAGTCCGCCGCGCAATTCCTGGTCACCGATGTGGTGGTGCTGGGGATCCTGGTCATCGCCCTGATCGCCTTCGCCATGGAAATGGGCCTGCGCGCCCTGCAGCGCAAGCTGGTGCCCTGGCATGGCCAGGCCCATTGAAACCAATCCTGTACCTGTAGCCGCTGCCAAGCTTTGGCGAGGCTGCGATCGCCTGCGCAGCAGGCGCAACCCGCCTGGCGCGTTGTATCTGGAATACCGCGGCGCCAGGTTTTGCGAGCGCTTTGCGCTCGATCGCAGCCTCGCCAAAGCTCGGCAGCGGCTACAAAGGTAGCGGGCAAGACGTCTTACAGACAGAACTGACCACGCCGGCAATTCGGCGCTCCATTCGAGAACGACATGAGCCTGACCATCACCCCTTTAAGCTCCGCCCTGGGCGCCCAGATCAGTGGCGTCGACCTCAGCCAGCCACTGGCCAGCGAACAGCGCGACGCCATCGAGCAGGCGCTGCTCCAGCATCAGGTGCTGTTCTTCCGCGACCAGCCGATCGACCCGCAGCAACAGGCGCGCTTCGCGGCGAACTTTGGCGACCTGCATATCCATCCGATCTACCCCAACGTGCCGGAACAGCCAGAAGTGCTGATCCTCGACACCGCGGAAACCGACGTACGCGACAACGCCATCTGGCACACCGACGTGACCTTCCTGCCAACCCCGGCTCTGGGCGCCGTGCTCAGCGCCAAGCTGTTGCCGGCCTACGGCGGCGACACCCTGTGGGCCAGCGGCATCGCGGCCTATGAGGCGCTCTCGGAGCCGCTGAAGAACCTGCTGCAAGGCCTGACCGCGACTCACGAGTTCATCAAGTCCTTTCCCCTGGAGCGCTTCGGCAATACCCCGGAAGACCTGGCGCGCTGGGAAGAAGCCAAGCGGAAAAACCCGCCGCTGTCGCACCCGGTGATCCGCACCCATCCGGTCAGCGGACGCCAGTCGCTATTCGTCAACGAAGGTTTCACCACCAGGATCAACGAGCTGTCGGACAGCGAAAGCGAAGTCATCCTGAAACTGCTGTTCGCCCACGCCACCCGCCCGGAATTCACCATTCGCTGGCGCTGGCAGACCCACGACGTGGCCTTCTGGGACAACCGCGTGACCCAACACTACGCGGTCGACGACTACCGCCCGCAGCGCCGCGTGATGCACCGCGCGACAATTCTCGGAGATGTGCCGTTTTTTCGATAAACCATGATCATCAGCAAGCTCACGGCTTCAGTAGTGCTTGCCAGTGATCGAGGCGAACCCAAACGACCAGCGGTTGCCCTCCTCCGATGACTCGCCGTTATGCTATCAATGATTTCATTGATTTCATTCGGAGGAGCCCATGGCCAGCCTTACGATCCGCAATCTGGACGACCACATCAAAGAACGCCTGCGCATCGAGGCCGCTCACAATGGTCATTCCATGGAAGAAGAAGCCCGATTGATTTTGCGCCGCGCATTGAGCAGGACAGCTGACAGCCAAGGCCTGGGCAGCCGTATCAGGGCACGCTTTGCCGAGACCGGCGGAGTAGAGCTGGAACTGCCTGAACGTACCGAACCGGCACGCTTGGTGGACCTGGGCGAATGATAGTACTCGACACAAATGTGTTGTCAGAACTGATGCGCCCTCAACCGGATACGGCGGTATTGCTGTGGATCGAAGCGCAACCCGTCGAGGACCTCTACATCAGCGCCATGACCATGGCCGAGATTCTCCACGGTATCGCGCGCCTGCCCCACGGCAAGCGCAAACAGACGCTGCATGCATCGGCGCTGGCCATGTTCGAGGAAGACTTCATCGACCGGATCGTGCCCTTCGGAACCCAGGCGGCTCTTTACTACGCGCATCTGGTCTCGCATCGCGAAAGATCAGGCCAGCCGATCAACCTGGTGGACGCGCAGATTGCAGCGATATGCCGGGTCCATGACGCCGCGATTGCCACCCGCAACACCAAGGATTTCACCGACACTGGGCTGATCGTTATCAACCCCTGGCTACCGCTGGAAATCTGAACCACCACAGCCCCGTAGGAGCGAAGCTTGCTCGCGATAGCGGTCTGCTTGACACCACACACCGCCTCGATCGCCGGCAAGCCTGGCTCCTACAGAAGCCGCGACAACCAATAACCTGAAGACAGGTTTTTACTCGGCGATTGAAGGCTTCTCCCACAGATTAATCCCGCCTTCCCGGGCGAAACGATCGATCTCCGCCAGTTCTTCCGCGCTGAAGTTCAGGTTCTGCAATGCGCCGACGTTCTCGACGATCTGCTCCGGCCGGCTGGCGCCGATCAGTGCCGAGGTCACCCGCGGGTCGCGCAGGGTCCAGGCCAGGGCCAGTTGCGCCAGACTCTGGCCACGACGCTTGGCGATTTCGTTGAGGGCGCGCACATGGGCGAGGTTGGCTTCGGACAGGTGCGAGGCTTGCAGCGAACCACCGCCCGGGCGATTGACCCGCGCGTCCTCGGGAATGCCATTGAGGTACTTGTCGGTCAGCAGGCCCTGGGCCAAAGGCGTGAAGGCGATCACCCCGGCGCCGAGTTCGTCGGTGGTGTCCAGCAGGTCTTTTTCCACCCAGCGGTTGAGCAGGTTATAGGCCGGCTGGTGGATCAGCAGCGGCACTTTCCACTCTTTGAGCAGGGCCGCGATCTCGCGGGTCTTCACCCCGGAATAGGACGAGATACCGATGTACAACGCCTTGCCCTGCTGCACCGCGGTGGCCAGGGCGCTGGCGGTTTCTTCCAGCGGGGTTTCCGGGTCGAAGCGGTGGGAATAGAAGATATCCACATAGTCGAGGCCCAGGCGCTGCAGGCTCTGGTCGAGGCTGGCCAGCACGTACTTGCGCGAGCCACCGCCCTGGCCATAGGGGCCGGGCCACATGTCCCAGCCAGCCTTGCTGGAGATGATCAGCTCGTCGCGATACTGCTTGAAGTCTTCCCGCAGCAGGCGGCCGAAGTTGATCTCGGCGCTGCCATAGGGCGGGCCATAGTTGTTGGCCAGATCGAAGTGGTTGATGCCCAGGTCGAAGGCGGTGCGCAGCAACGAACGCTGGGTGTCGATCGGCGTGCTGTCGCCGAAGTTATGCCACAGGCCCAGGGACAGCGCCGGCAGCACCAGGCCGCTGCGTCCGACGCGGCGGTAGGGAATGGAGTCGTAGCGGTTTTCGGCAGCAAGGTAAGTCATCGAACCCTCTCTATTTATCCTGAACACCCAGGTTTAAGCACATGCACATTGGTGCAGGGCAAGTTGCCCTCGCAACATCTGAATCAGCGGAGCGCCTGAAAGTTGCCCAGCATACGCCCAGGCGGGATCGCAGCCACTTCAAGATCGGTCAATGACTGAAACCATCTGACACCTACTGGCGGAACGCCCGGATACGGCATTGGCACACCACTGCTGCCAAAGTGGAATGACCAGAAAACAGAAGGAAAATATTACCATTAAAATATTTTATTACGTACCACGTAATACAGTACGAAATCGTCGCTCAGAGGCAGTCCCAATCGAAGCAATATCCCGGTTAATAGCAACGCTGGCTGGGAGCAGGAATAGGGGGAAAAACACCGGAAACACAGGGCCCTGTCGGTGCCGGCGCTACCTGGAAAAGCCAGGAATACGGCATCGAACAAGGCGCTGCATCAGTTGTTTATAGACGGTAAAACACCGCCCTGCCGGGCCGAACCGAAGGCTCCCAAGCCTGGGCGGTACAGGAAAATTGCCGAGGGGCAGATGCCAGGCATGCCCCCATGAGGACCATGGGGACGGGTAATGCCTAGGCGGAGAGCTCGCGTAGTGCCGCTGCCGCGAGAAAACCCGAGCGTGAACGGTAGCGCTGGTCGCGCTTCACCGTTTGGTCGATGCGCTCCAACAGTTGCTCCGGCAGGGTGGCATTGAAGCGCACCGCCCTGCCGAAGTACGGTGTGATATCGAAATCAACCACCCCCCATACGCCGCCGGCGTAGTCGGGATTGTCGATATGCGCGTCGACCTCATGCACCTGGGGCAGTGGCTCACCATCGGCGACCAGGCCCTCGTAGTGCAGCGACAGGGCTTCTTTCACATTCTCGAAGGCTTGCGCCGCGGTATGACCGGCGGAAAAACAGCCCGGCACATCGGGGACGATCACTCCATATCCGGAGTCGGCATCCTTGTGCAGCACGACCGGGAATTTCATCTCGTTGACCTCTTCGTTCAAGGCTGGCCTCATTTCAGGCCCGCCTGTTTCAAGATGCTGTGGATCGTGCCCCTGGGCAGATCCGCATCCGGGTGAGGGATAGTGACCCGCCCCGGCTTGTGCAGATGCTTGTACTGGTGATGACTGCCTTTGACCGCGATCAGATACCACCCGTCCTCCTCGATCATCCTGATCAGTTCCCGACTGCGCATTGCCGTGTCCTTTCGATACGTCCCGAAAAGCCACAATACCCAGCCGAAGGCGAACAATACACACTATACACATTCAGATAATCAATACAGAAAGCGGCGATGACCGGCGCCGCCCTGGCACTGCTCAGATCGCCCTGGCGAAAACCTCCGCCAGCCAGTCGACGAACACCCGCACCCGTGGCGACATCTGGCGGTTGTGCGGGTACAGCACGGAAACCGGCATGGGGGGCGGCGGCGTGTCGGTGAGGATTTCCTGCACCAGCCCCTGGGAAATCTGCTGCGCCATGCGATAGCGCGGGCACTGGATGATGCCCAGCCCGGCCACGGCAGAGGCGGCGTAGATCTCGGCACCGAACACCGACAGCGCGCCCTCGGTGGCGACTTCCCGCAGTTCGCCATCGACCATGAATTCGAAAGGAAACAGCTTGGCGGTGGTGCGCGAGACATAGTTCACCGCACGGTGCCGCGACAGCTCGTCGAGGCTCTTCGGCTCGCCGTATTTGCGCAGGTACGCCGGGCTGGCGCAGGTGATCTGCTGCAGGCTGGCCACGCGCCGGCCGATCAGCGACGAGTCCCCCAGGGTGCCGGCGCGCAGCACGCAGTCCACCCCTTCCGCGATCAAGTCGACAAAACGATCGGCCTCGCTGATGGACAGCTCGATCTCCGGGTAGCGCGCCATGAATTCGGGCAAGGCCGGAATCACGAAGTACTTGGCCAGGGTGCCGTGCAGGTCGACCCGCAAGCGCCCTTTCGGCGCCACCGTGCGAAACGCCAGTTCGGCCTCTTCCAACTCCGCCAGCAACTGTACGCAGCGCAGGTAATAGGCCTCGCCATCGAGGGTCGGGCGCACACGGCGGGTGCTGCGCTCCAGCAGGCGGGTGCCGAGCCAGGCTTCGAACTGGTTGAGGGTATGGGTCAGGGTGGCGCGCGGCAGGTTCAGGTCATCGGCGGCCAGGGTGAAGCTGCTGCGTTCGTAGATCCGCACGAACACCTTCATCGCTTTGACTTGATCCACGACGGGCTCCCGGACGATTGATTGTTGGCGAATATTGAACAGTCAAGCCAACTCTGGCGCATTTATCACCCTGGGTAAACATGTGAGTCTGCCTCCACACCGCAGCAAATCACTCGTTACCCAGAAGGAAATTCGCCATGACTACCCAGACTTCGAAAGTTGCCATCGTGACCGGCGCCTCCCGCGGCATCGGCGCGGTCATCGCCAAGCAACTGGCCAGCGAAGGTTTCGCCGTCGCCATCAACTACGCCAGCAGCGCCACCGAAGCCTCGGCCCTGGTGGTGGAACTGCGCCAGGCCGGCCACCGGGCCATAGCGGTCAAGGCTGACGTGGCCAACGCCGATGACGTGCGCCGCTTGTTCGACGAGACCGAAACCCAACTGGGCAAGGTCGACGTGCTGATCAACAACGCCGGCATTCTCAAGGTCCTGCCACTGGTGCAACACAGCGACGAGCTGTTCGAACAGACCTTCGCCATCAACACCCGCGGCACCTTCAACACCCTGCGCGAAGCCGCCAGCCGCCTGAACGCCGGCGGACGCATCGTCAACTTCTCCAGCAGCACCGTCGGCCTCAACCTGCCGGGCTACGCGGTGTACATCGCCAGCAAGGCGGCGGTGGAATCCCTGACCCAGGTGTTCGCCAAAGAACTGCGCGGTCGCAACATCACCGTCAACGCTGTCGCCCCCGGCCCGGTGGCCACCGAACTGTTCCTGCACGGCAAGAGCGAAGAGCAGATCCAGAACTTCGCCAAGATGCCGCCCCTGGAGCGCCTCGGTCAGCCGGAAGACATCGCCAACGTCATCGCCTTCCTGGTCAGCCCGGCGGCCGCCTGGGTCAACGGGCAGATCCTGCGCGCCAACGGCGGGCTCGTCTGAGCCGCCTCACCCACGGGCTATCGATGCTTTCCAATGACCTACCCGCGGAGAACCCCATGCGCCCGACCATCGACTCGCCAGCCCCACGCAACACCCTGCTGATCCCGGCCCTCGCGCCGCTATACCATTTCGGCGAACCCCTGGCCTATGCGCTGCTGCGGGTCTGTTATGGCGTGATCATGATCAGCCACGGCCTGCCGAAATTACTGGGCCAGGCTCACGGCTCGATGGCCGACCCGATGGCGGCCTCGATCAACCTGATCCAGAACGTCCTGCATTTGCCGGTGCCGGCGTTGATCGCGCTGTTCGTGGCGCTCCTGGAAGGCGTCGGCGGGTTGCTCCTGGCCCTCGGCCTGGGGACACGCCTGCTCGCCACCATGATGGGCGTGCAGATGCTGACCATCGCCGGCCTGCTCGGCCCCACCTGGCCATGGATCGACCGGGGCATGGAATACCCTGTGCTGCTGGCGTTTTTGTCGTTCTACATCCTGTTTCGCGGAGCAGGACGCCACTCCCTCGACCACACTCTAGGTCGGGAGCTTTGAATCGCCATCGCCCTTTAGGCCAACCCCGAATCCCGCCCGCGAGGACTTCATCATGCACACCGCGATCATCACCTCCTTCGGCCTGGTCCTCCTGGCGCTGATGCTGTTTATCGGCGAAAAAATCGGCCTCGGCCGCCAGATCCTGGCCTACAGTTTCGTCGTGCTGTGGCTGGCGCTGACGGTGATCAACGGTGCGGTGGGCATGGTCCACGCCGGCCAGTCCCTGAGCACGGAGTTGGCGGTCGGCAGTGTGGTATTCGGCGTGCCGGTGGCGGCGCTGGTGCTGTTCACGGTATTGAGCCCGGCCTGAGGGCCACAATCGCGGGCAAGCCTCGCTCCTACAGAAGACAGTCATCATGTATCTGTAGGAGCAGGGGGGGACGCCCAGTCCTTGCCCGCGATGGCGGTGGCGGTGGCACAGACGCCACCGCCCGCGATCAACGCACCAGATGCAGGAACTGCATATGGCGTTCGTACTGGTCGAGGATGTCGTTGATGATCTGCTCCTTGGTGTAACCCATCAGGTCGTAGTCCTGGCTACCCTCGGCCAGGTGCACTTCGGCCCGGTAGTAACGCCGGTTGCGCATCTCCTTGGGCCCCATGCCGCCACGGGCGAAGGACGGGGTGAAGTAGCCGCGCATCTGCACCTGATAAACGAACGGATGCTGGTCGCCATGGCCGATTTCCAGGCTCACGTTGTCGTTGGCCGGGTCCGGCTGGGTGATCACGTTCAGGCCTTTCTCGACGAACACCGCGGTCACTTCTTCGATGGCCGGGCGCACCGTCTGGTCGAGGAAGCGATACACCTCGTCGCGCGACGGGAAATGCACCGCCTGGCTCAGGCGCTGGCGCCAGCCGCCCTTGCCGCGACGCGAGGACGACGACACCGGCGCCAGCGAATGCAGCTGGGCGATCTGCTTCTGCGACTCGAGGTAGAAGGCCTTGTGCAGCCCCCACATCATCAGCAGCAGGATCATCGAGAACGGCAGCGAGGTCAGCACCACCGCCGACTTCAGCGAGTCGATGCTGCCGGCGAACAGCAGCGCGCTGGTGACCAGCGCGGTCATCGCGCCCCAGAACACCCGCAGCCATTTCGGCCCGTCTTCGTCGGCGTTGCCGCCACGGGCCGACAGGGTCGAGAGCACCACGGTGCCGGAGTCGGCCGAGGTGACGAAGAACACGAAGCTGATGAACACCGTCACGGCGATGACGGTCTTGCTCCAGGGGTAGGTCTCCAGCAGCAGGTAGAGGGTCATCGAGGGATTCTCGATGGCCGACATACCTAGCGCGCTCATACCGTGGTTGAGCACCTGGTCGATGGCGCTGTTGCCGAAGATCGACATCCAGGCCAGGGTGAAGCCCAGGGGAATCAGCAGCACGCCGAACACGAACTCACGGATGGTCCGGCCACGGGAAATCCGCGCGATGAACAGGCCCACGAATGGCGACCATGCGATCCACCAGGCCCAGTAGAAGACGGTCCAGCCACCCAGCCAGTCGCTGGGTTCGTCATAGGCGTAGAGGTCGAAGCTCTTGGTCGGCAGGGCGCCAAGGTAATCGCCGAGGTTCTGGATCAGGGTGTTGAGCAGATGCTGGGTGGGGCCGGCGAACAACACGAACAGCAGCAGCGCACAAGCCAGCAGCATGTTGATGTCGGACATCACCCGCACGCCCTTGTCGACACCGGACACCGCGACGATGATCGCCGCGCCCATCATCAGGGTGATCAGGCCCACCTGGACCCACTGGGTGTGGGCGATGCCGAACAGGTAGTCCAGGCCGGAGTTGAGGTGCAGCACGCCAAAGCCCATGTCGGCGCCGAGGCCGAACACCGTGGCAATGATGCCGAAGCCATCCACTGCGTAGCCTATGGGGCCGTTGATGCGCTTGCCGATCAGCGGGTACAGCGCCGAACGCAGGGCCAACGGCAGGTTATGCCGGTAGGCGAAATACGCCAGGGCCATGCCGACGAAGGCGAACACGCCCCAGCCATGCAGGCCCCAGTGCAGGAAGAGAATCTGCATGGCCTGGCGCGCCGCGTCCGCGGTCCCGGCCTCGCCCTGGGGCGGTTGCAGCATATGGGTCAGGGGTTCCGAGACGCAGAAGAAAAACAGCGTGATGCTGATCCCCGCGGCGAACAGCATGCCGGCCCAGGACAGGTAACTGAATTCGGGTTCGTCGTGGTCGGCACCGAGCTTGATCTTGCCGTAGCCGGACAAGGCGGTGACCACCACGAAGACCAGGTACAGGGTCATGGCCAGCATGTAGTACCAGCCGACCGTATTGGCCGCCCAGTTTTGCGCGGCCAGCAACCAGGCGCCGGCTTGTTCCGGCAGGGCAATGACCACCAGGCCGAAGGCCAGGATAAAGCTCGCGGCGAAGTAGAACACCGGCGGATTCATGCGGATCAGGCCGCTGGCGGGAATGGACGATGCACTCATGAAAGGTGCACCTCGAGGGGGTAAAGCGCGGCTGAAAAGATCGGACTCAGCAAAGGTAAGCCTCCTGTTGTGAGCGGGCAGCGAGCTGCCGGTTTAACTTGAACAAGCGTTCAAGTTAAACACGGTTAGGCGCGCAAGGACTAATCGCCGGGCTCGGCGGTCGCCTGATTTTGCAGGTTTTAGGAAAGGTCTGATGTGCAGCGGAGGGAATCGTTCAGAGGGAAAAAGCATCGCGGGCAAGCCTCGCTCCTACAAGTACATGCAACCAGTAGGAGCGAGCGGGCGGCGATCCGACTTGCCCGCGAAAAATCCAACAGCCGCAGAAGACTCTTACTTCTGCGACCCATCGTCATGCTGCAGGTTAGCCTGGGTCAGGTTGCATCCCGCCGGCACGCTGCGGGTCAGCCAGACGTTGCCGCCGATGGTCGACCCCTTGCCGATGGTGATGCGCCCGAGGATGGTCGCGCCAGCGTAGATCACCACGTCGTCTTCGACGATCGGGTGGCGCGGGTGGCCCTTCTGCAACTGGCCATCCTCGTCCGCCGGAAAGCGTTTGGCGCCCAGGGTCACAGCCTGGTAGATGCGCACCCGCTCGCCGATGATCGCGGTTTCGCCGATCACCACACCGGTGCCGTGATCGATGAAGAAACTGCGGCCGATCTGCGCCCCCGGGTGAATGTCGATGCCGGTGGCCGAGTGGGCGATTTCCGCGCTGATCCGCGCCAGCAGCGGCAAACCGGCGCGATACAGATGGTGGGCCAGGCGATGGTGGATCACCGCCAGGATGCCCGGGTAGCACAGCAGCACTTCATCGACGCTGCGCGCCGCCGGGTCGCCGTGGTAGGCGGCCAGCACGTCGGTATCGAGCAGCACCCGCAGGCCCGGCAGGGCCAGGGCGAAGTCCTGGATGATGCGAATGGCCCTGGCGTTGACGTCTTCGTCCGACTCGCCGCTCTGGCGCGCGGCGTAACGCAGCTCCAGGCGAGCCTGGGCGAGCAACGAATTGAGGGCCGCGTCCAGGGTATGGCCGACGTAGAAATCTTCGCTTTCCTCGCGCAGGTCCACCGGGCCCAGGCGCATCGGGAACAGGGCGCCGCACAGCGCCTCGAGAATCTCGGCCATGGCCGCGCGCGACGGCAGTTCCCGACCGCCCTGCTCACCACTGACCCGCCCGTTGCGGGTACGCCACTGGTCGCGGGCATCACGCAGTTGACCGACTATGGTCTGCAATTGCCAATGGCTGGAACGCTCGCTCACGATAGGACTCCTCACTCAGGCGGCCGGACTGTCTGGCCGCGTAAACGACGCCACTTTACGGTATGCGCCCCAGGCCAAATTAAGAACTAATTGTGCTGGCCTAATCACCTTTTGGCATAAGCGATTGACGGTTGCCCCGGCAAATATCGCTGCCTATAGTCCCTGACACCTCTGACAACCCGTGCGGCCTCATGATCAAACAACAGCTCGACCGTTTTAACCGTCTCGACCTGCTGGGCGGTGCCACCGCCCTGGAAAAACTCGAACGCCTGTCCACCTGGCTGGGCCGCGATGTCTACGTCAAGCGCGACGACACCACGCCGCTGGCCATGGGCGGCAACAAGCTGCGCAAACTCGAATACCTGGCCGCCGATGCCCTGGCCCAGGGCGCGGACACGCTGATTACCGCCGGCGCCATCCAATCCAACCACGTGCGCCAGACTGCGGCCCTGGCCGCCAAGCTCGGCCTGGGCTGCGTCGCCCTGCTGGAAAACCCCACCGGCACCGATGACGGCAATTACCTGGGCAACGGCAACCGTCTGCTGCTCGACCTGTTCGACGCCAAGGTCGAGCTGGTGGACAACCTGGACAACGCCGACGAGCAGTTGCAGGCCCTGGCCGAGCGCCTGCGCAGCAGCGGCAAGCAGCCGTACCTGGTGCCGATTGGCGGCTCCAACGCCCTGGGCGCGCTGGGTTACGTGCGCGCCGGCCTGGAGCTGGCAGAGCAGATCAACAACACCGGGCTCGACTTCGCCGCCGTGGTCCTGGCCTCGGGCAGCGCCGGCACCCACAGCGGCCTGGCCCTGGCCTTGAGCGAAGTGTTGCCGCAACTGCCGGTGATCGGCGTCACCGTGTCGCGCACCGACGAAGCGCAGCGGCCAAAGGTCCAGGGCCTGGCCGAACGCACCGCCGAATTGCTCGGGGTGGCGCTGCCGGAGAGCTTCAAGGTGGAGCTGTGGGACGAGTATTTCGCCCCGCGTTATGGCGAACCGAACGCCGGCACCCTGGCCGCGGTGAAGCTGCTGGCGAGCCAGGAAGGCCTGCTGCTGGACCCGGTCTACACCGGCAAGGCCATGGCCGGCCTGCTCGACGGCATCGGCCGCCAGCGCTTCGACGACGGCCCGATCATCTTCCTGCACACCGGTGGCGCGCCGGCGCTGTTCGCTTATGCCGGATCCTTTGCATGACAAATGCCTGTAGCCGCTGGCGCAGCCTGCGCTCGGCGGCGCAGCCGTCGTAAACCTGCATATGCGGCGTATCGGAAGAGACGCGTTCGCCGGATTTGCGCCTGCTACGTCGGAATGCCGCCCAAAACGATCGCAGCCTGCGGCAGCGGCTACAGGGACCGAAAACGTATATTTATAAAAAGAATAACAATGTGAATTTATATTATTTTTACATCTATAAGCGGCCACTTATAGTCGCGCCGCAGGCGAATTTGCCGCGAGACGCATACGCTGCATTTAGTGCAGGATAAGGCGCTCGTTCCCGCTCACCGATTGACCTGCATTTCCCAACCGCATCTTCATAAGAAAACACAGGGGCTTGTCATGATTTTTTCCGCACTACGTCGAAATATCCTCGTTGGCTCGCTGGGTCTGGCACTGAGTGCCGGGTTGCTGGGGCAAGCGGTTGCCGGTGAGCAACTGCAGAAGATCAAGGACGCCGGCACCATCAACGTCGGCCTGGAAGGCACTTACCCACCGTTCAGCTACGTCGACGAAAGCGGCAAGCTGGCCGGCTTCGAAGTGGAGCTCTCCGAAGCCCTGGCGCAGAAGCTGGGCGTGAAGGTCAAACTGCAGCCGACCAAATGGGACGGCATCCTCGCCGCCCTCGAGTCCAAGCGCCTGGACGCGGTGATCAACCAGGTGACCATCTCGGATGAGCGCAAGAAGAAATACGACTTCTCCACCCCCTACACCGTTTCCGGTATCCAGGCCCTGACCCAGAAGAAGGACGAAGGCAAGTTCAAGAACGCCGCCGACCTGGCCGGGCACAAGGTCGGTGTCGGCCTGGGCACCAACTACGAACAATGGCTCAAGGACAACGTGCCGAAAGCCATCATCAAGACCTACGACGATGATCCGACCAAGTACCAGGATCTGCGCGTAGGCCGTATCGACGCGATCCTGGTGGACCGCCTGGCCGCCTTCGAACTGATCAAGAAAACCAACAACACCCTGGCCGTATCCGGCGAGCCCTTCTCCCGCCAGGAAGCCGGCGTGGCCCTGCGCAAAGGTGAACCCGAACTGCTGGCCGCGGTGAACAAGGCGATCGAGGAACTGCGCGCTGATGGCACGCTGAAAAAGCTCTCGGAAAAATACTTCAACGCTGACGTCACTCAATAATGGAAGCAGGTTTTCAGTTCGAACTGTATTTTCCGCAGTTGAGCCAGCAAATCGCCGAAACCACACAGCTGTTGCTGAACTCCGCGCCCTTCCTGCTCAAGGGCGCGTATTTCACGGTGATCCTCAGCCTCGGCGGCATGTTCTTCGGATTGGCGCTGGGGTTCGCCCTGGCGCTGATGCGCCTGTCGCGCTTCAAGCTGCTGAGCTGGATCGCCCGCGTCTATGTGTCGTTCTTTCGCGGCACGCCGTTGCTGGTGCAACTGTTCGTGATCTATTACGGCCTGCCGCAACTGGGTATCGAGCTTGACCCGCTACCGGCGGCGCTGATCGGCTTCTCGTTGAACATGGCAGCCTATGCCTGCGAGATCCTGCGCGCGGCCATCGGCTCCATCGAGCGCGGGCAGTGGGAAGCGGCGGCCAGCATCGGCATGACCCGGGCCCAGACCCTGCGCCGGGCGATCCTGCCGCAAGCCATGCGCACGGCCCTGCCGCCCCTGGGCAACAGCTTTATCTCGCTGGTCAAGGACACCGCCCTGGCCGCCACCATCCAGGTCCCGGAACTGTTCCGCCAGGCGCAGCTGATCACCGCCCGGACCTTCGAAGTCTTCACCATGTATCTTGCCGCCGCGCTGATCTACTGGGTTCTGGCCAGCGTGCTGGCGCACCTGCAGAACCGACTGGAAGAGCGGGTCAATCGGCACGACCAGGAGTCCTGAACCCATGATTGTGGTTGAAAAACTGACGAAGCAGTTCAAGGGTCAGACCGTCCTCAATGGCATCGACCTGACGGTGGCGGAAGGCGAAGTGGTCGCCATCATCGGCCCCAGCGGCTCGGGCAAGACCACCTTTTTGCGCTGCCTGAATTTTCTCGAAGAACCTACCAGCGGCCGGATCAAGGTCGGCAACATCGAAATCGATGGCAGCCGGCCGCTGACCCAGCAGCAGGGCCTGGTGCGGCAACTGCGCCAGCAGGTGGGTTTCGTGTTCCAGAGCTTCAACCTGTTCCCCCATCGCACCGCGCTGGAAAACGTCATCGAAGGCCCGCTAGTGGTGAAGAAGACACCCCGCGAGCAGGCGCTGGCCCTGGGCCGCGGGTTGCTGGCCAAGGTCGGCCTGGCGGGCAAGGAAGACGCCTACCCGCGGCGCCTCTCCGGCGGCCAGCAACAGCGCGTGGCGATTGCCCGGGCGCTGGCGATGGAACCTGAGGTGATCCTGTTCGACGAACCGACCTCGGCCCTCGACCCGGAGTTGGTGGGCGAAGTGCTGGCGACCATCCGCGGCCTGGCCGAGGAGAAGCGCACCATGGTCATCGTCACCCACGAAATGGGCTTCGCCCGCGACGTGGCCAACCGGGTGATCTTCTTCGACAAGGGCGTGATCGTCGAACAGGGCGAAGCCAAGGCGCTGTTCGCCAACCCCAGGGAAGAACGCACCCGGCAATTCCTCAGCAAATTCCTCACCGCGGGCCATCCCCAGGCCTGACCTGTGCCTCGCTGCCGAACCCAGGATGGGCTGTGCAGCGAACGCCAACCCGCCACCTGACACATCCCGGTTTACGACGGCTGCGCCGCCGAGCGCAGGCTACGCCAGCGGCTACAAAAAACCACGCCTTCTGTAGCCGCTGCCGAGCCCCGCGAGGCTGCGACAAGGCCCGCAGGGCCTTCCGCCGGAACCACAAGCCACGCCTTCTTCGAAGCCGCTCGCAGCCCGCGGCAGCGGCGCAAAAATCCCCCCGATCCATGCCGCGCTGGCCCTGGTCCACCCTGCCTGCCGTATACGTAAACCCCTTCTATACATATTCCTAAAAGTTAGTTTATTTAATTTTTATACACGCATAGGGTATATGCACCGGACCACCGGACATTCTTGAACCCGATTTCGCCGCTCATGACGCGGCACTTCCAAAGATGTGAGGTAGGTATGGTCCGGAACACAATCACCCCAGTGCAAATCGCCAGGGCATTGCGTGCAGCCAAGGAGTGGCACTGATGTCCAATCTGGCCGATGCAAATGTCCAGAGCGATCTGGATATCGCCCCCCTGTTGTTGCCCGCACGGGTTCTGCTGAACGACGCAGAAGCCCTTCAAGCCGCCCATGAACTGGCCACCGTCGCCCGCCAGCAGGCGGCCCGGCGCGACCAGCAGCGCAAGCTGCCATGGGCGGAAATCGAACACTTCACCCGCAGTGGCCTGGGCAGTATTGCCATCCCCCGTGAATACGGCGGCCCGCAGGTTTCCTTCGTGACCCTGGCGGAAGTCTTCGCGATCATTTCCGCGGCCGACCCGGCCCTGGGACAGATCCCGCAGAACCAGTTCGGCATTCTCAACCTGATCCTCGGCAGCGCCACCGAACGGCAGAAAAAGCAGCTGTTCCAGAGCGTGCTGGAAGGCTGGCGCATCGGTAACGCCGGCCCGGAACGCGGGACCAAAAACACCCTGGAACTCAAGGCACGGATCACCGCCGACGGCGACGGTTACCTGCTCAATGGCCAGAAGTTCTATTCCACCGGCGCCCTGTTCGCCCACTGGGTGGCGGTCAAGGCGCTGAACGACGACGGCAAGCAGGTACTGGCCTTCGTCCGGCGCGGCACCCCGGGGTTGCGCATCGTCGACGACTGGTCGGGCTTCGGCCAGCGCACCACCGCCAGCGGCACCATTTTGCTCAACAACGTGCGGGTCGATGCCGACCTGGTGGTGGACAACTGGCGCATCAACGAGTCGCCGAACATCCAGGGCGCGGTCTCGCAGCTGATCCAGGCGGCGATCGACGCCGGCATCGCTCGCGCGGCCATCGACGACGCCATCAGCTTCGTGCGGGAACGCTCGCGGCCGTGGGTCGACGCCAACGTCGAACGGGCCAGCGACGACCTCTATGTGATCGCCGATATCGGCAAGCTGAAAATCGAACTGCACGCCGCCGAGGCCCTGCTGCGCAAGGCCGGCCAAGTGCTGGACCAGGTCAGCGCCGCGCCGATCAGCGCCGAATCCGCCGCCCGCGCCTCGATCGCCGTGGCCGAAGCCAAGGTGCTGACCACCGAGATCTCGCTGCTGGCCAGCGAAAAACTCTTCGAGCTGGCCGGCAGCCGCGCCACCCTCGCCGAGTTCAACCTCGACCGGCACTGGCGCAACGCCCGGGTCCACACCCTGCACGATCCGGTGCGCTGGAAATACCACGCCGTCGGCACCTACCACCTGAACGGCACGTTGCCGGCTCGCCATTCCTGGATTTAACGACCAGACCTCTGGAGAAACACATGACTCTTTCTCAACACGTCGCGGTCATAACCAGCGATGAGCAAGCCCTGATCGTCGCCAGCGACCTGGCCGAAGATTTCAAGCGCGACAGCGCCCTGCGCGACCGCGAACGCCGCCTGCCCCACCCCGAACTCGAAGCCTTTTCCCGCTCCGGCCTGTGGGGTATCAGCGTACCTAGGGAATACGGCGGCGCCGGCGTGTCCAACGTCACCCTGGCCAAGGTCATCGCCCTGATCGCCCAGGCCGACGCCTCCCTGGGCCAGATCCCGCAAAACCATTTCTACGCCCTCGAAGTGCTGCGGGTGAATGGCAGCGAGGCGCAGAAAAAACGCCTGTACGCCGAGGTCCTGGCCGGCCAGCGCTTCGGCAATGCCCTGGCCGAGCTGGGCACCAAGACCGCCCACGACCGCACCACTCGCCTGACCCGAGACGTGCAGCAAGGACGCGACGGCTATCGCATCAACGGCCGCAAGTTCTACTCCACCGGCGCCATCTACGCCCAGCGCATCCCCACTTCGGTGGTGGATGAACACGGCGTGCAGCAACTGGCCTTCGTCCCGGCGGACAGCCAGGGCCTGAACGTGATCGACGACTGGAGCGGCTTCGGCCAGCGCACCACCGGCAGCGGCTCGGTGGTGTTCGAGGATGTGTTCGTCGCCGCCGAGGACGTGATTCCCTTTCAAAGCGCCTTCGAGCGCCCGACCACCGTCGGCCCGCTGGCGCAGATTCTCCACGCCGCCATCGACACCGGTATCGCCCGCGCCGCCTATGAAGACGCCCTGCATTTCGTGCGCACCAAGACCCGACCGTGGATCGACTCCGGCAACGACAAGGCCACCGAAGATCCGCTGACCCTCAAGAGCTTCGGCCACCTGAGCATTCGCCTGCACGCCACCGAGGCGCTGCTGGAGCGTTCCGGGGAGTTCCTCGACGCGGCCCAGGCCGAGCCCAACACCGAGACCGTGGCTGCCGCCTCCATTGCAGTCGCCGAGGCCCGCGCCATCAGCACCGAAATCTCCCTGGCCGCCGGCAGCACCTTGTTCGAGCTGGCCGGTAGCCAGGCGACCCTGGCCGAACACGGCCTCGACCGTCACTGGCGCAACGCCCGGGTGCACACCCTGCACGACCCGGTGCGCTGGAAGTACCACGCGGTGGGCAACTACTACCTCAACGAGACGAACCCGCCACTGCGGGGGACCATTTGATGAGTGCGCTTGAGAAAGGCAAAAAAAAGATCCTGCTCAATGCCTTCAACATGAACTGCATCGGGCATATCAACCACGGCCTGTGGACCCATCCGCGGGACAACTCGACCCAGTACAAGACCCTCGAATACTGGACCGAACTGGCGCAGCTGCTGGAGCGTGGGCTGTTCGACGGGTTGTTCATCGCCGACATCGTCGGGGTCTACGACGTCTACCAGAACTCGGTGGACGTGACGCTCAAGGAGTCGATCCAGCTGCCGGTCAACGACCCGCTGCTGCTGGTCTCGGCCATGGCCGCGGTGACCCGCAACCTCGGTTTCGGCCTCACCGCCAACCTCACCTACGAACCGCCATATCTGTTCGCCCGGCGCATGTCCACCCTGGACCACCTGAGCCGTGGCCGGGTCGGCTGGAACATCGTCACCGGCTACCTCGACAGCGCCGCCAAGGCCATGGGCCTGAGCGAACAGGCCGAGCATGACCGGCGCTACGACCAGGCCGACGAATACCTGGAAGTGCTCTACAAGCTCTGGGAGGGCAGCTGGGAAAACGACGCGGTGATCAACGACCGCGAACAGCGGATCTACGCCCGGCCGGAGAAGGTGCACAAGGTCGAGCACAAGGGCGAGTTCTATCAGGTCGAGGGCTATCACCTGTGCGAGCCCTCGCCACAACGCACGCCGGTGCTGTTCCAGGCCGGCAGCTCGGATCGCGGCCTGCTGTTCGCCGGGCGTCACGCCGAATGCGTGTTCATCAGCGGGCAGAACAAGCCCTCGACCAAGGCCCAGGTGGGCAAGGTCCGCGCCAGCGCCGTCGCGGCCGGGCGCAACCCCGAGGACATCAAGGTGTTCATGGGGCTCAACGTGATAGTCGCCGAGACCGAGGAACTGGCCTGGAAGAAGCACGCGGAGTACCGCAGCCATGCCAGCGCGGAGGCGGGGGTGGCGCATTTCTCGGCGTCCACCGCCATCGACTTTTCCCAGTACGAGATCGACGAACCTATCCAGTACGTGAAGAGCAACGCCATCCAGTCGGCCACCCGGAACCTGCAGAACAACGACTGGACCCGGCGCAAGCTGCTCGACCAGCACGCCCTCGGCGGGCGCTACATCACGGTGGTCGGCTCGCCGCAGCAGGTGGCCGACGACCTCGAATCCTGGATCGCCGAAACCGGCCTCGACGGCTTCAACCTGACCCGCATCGTCACCCCGGAGAGTTATGTCGACTTCATCGACCTGGTGATCCCCGAGCTGCAACGTCGCGGCTCGTACAAGACCGCCTATGACAACGGCACCCTGCGCGAAAAGCTGTTCCAGCGCGAGGCGCAATTGCCGGAGCAACACACTGGCGCGGCTTACCGCCGCTAACAGCATCGCGGGCAAGCCTCGCTCCTACAGAAGAGGAATGCGTATGCCTCTGTAGGAGCGAGGCTTGCCCGCGATGAGGCCGGTACAAACACCCCAAATCTTTATGCACTGACTGGAACCAACACCATGAAAAGCAAACGCCTCAGCCACCCAGTCAAAGCACTGGCCCTCGCCCTCGGACTGTTCGGCAGCGCGGTATTCGCCGCCGACGCGCCGCTGAAAGTCGGCACCACCGCCGCCTTCGCCATTCCCCTGGAGGCCGCCGTCGAAGAGGCCGGCAAACAGGGCCTGAAAGTCGAACTGGTGGAGTTCAGCGACTGGATCGCGCCGAACGTCAGCCTGGCCGCCGGCGATATCGACGTGAACTACTTCCAGCACATCCCGTTCCTGGAAAACGCCAAGGCCGCCGCCGGTTTCGACCTGGTGCCGTTCGCCCCGGGGATCATCAACAACGTCGGCCTGTACTCGAAAAAATACAAAAGCTTCGACGAGCTGCCCGAAGGCGCTACCGTCGCCATCGCCAACGATCCGATCAACAGCGGCCGCGGCTTGCAGCTGCTGGCCAAGGCCGGCCTGATCAGCCTCAAGCCGGGTGTCGGCTACAAGGCCACCGAGGACGACATAGTCGCCAACCCGAAGAAACTGAAGATCCTCCAGGTCGAGGCCGTGCAACTGGTACGCGCCTATGACGACGCCGACCTGGTGCAGGGCTATCCGGCCTATATCCGCCTGGCCAAGACCTTCGATGCCGGTTCGGCGCTGCTGTTCGACGGCCTCGACCACAAGGAATACGTGATCCAGTTCGTGATCCAGCCCAAGAGCAAGACCGATCCGCGGCTGATCAAGTTCGTCGACATCTACCAACATTCGCCGGCTGTGCGCGCCGCCCTGGATAAAGCCCATGGCAAGCTCTACCAAGCCGGCTGGGAAGGTTGAGATGAGCGTCGCCTATCTCCCGCACAAGGCCTCCAGGCAGCCGCCCGAACAGCTGCAAAACGCGCAGCAGACCGAACTGCATCCAGATCTGAATCACGCCCATGTGCGCTTCATCGGCCTGACCAAGACCTACCAGGGCCAGCAAGGCCCGGTGCAGGCCCTGCACGGTATCGACCTGGCGATCCAGCGCGGCGAAGTGTTCGGCATCATCGGCCGCAGCGGCGCCGGCAAGTCGTCGCTGATCCGCACCATCAACCGCCTGGAACAGCCTTCGGGCGGCCGGGTGCTGATCGATCAGGTGGACATCGGCGACTTCGACGAGGACCGCCTGGTGGAGCTGCGCCGGCGCATCGGCATGATCTTCCAGCACTTCAACCTGATGTCGGCCAAGACCGTGTGGCAGAACGTCGAGCTGCCGCTGAAAGTGGCCGGCGTGCCCAAGGAACAGCGCGAGCGCAAGGTCCGCGAACTGCTGGAACTGGTGGGCCTGAAGGACAAGCACAAGGCCTACCCGGCGCAGCTCTCGGGCGGGCAGAAACAGCGGGTGGGCATCGCCCGGGCGCTGGTGCATGACCCGGCGATCCTGCTGTGCGACGAGGCCACCTCGGCGCTGGACCCGGAGACCACCCAGTCGATCCTCGGCCTGCTCAAACAGATCAACCAGCGCCTGGGCCTGACCATCATCCTGATCACCCACGAGATGGCGGTGATCCGCGATATCTGCGACCGGGTGGTGGTGCTGGAACACGGGCATATCGTCGAGCAGGGGCCGGTCTGGGAAGTGTTCGGCAACCCGCAGCACGAGGTCAGCAAAACCCTGCTGGCGCCCTTGCAGCACGGCTTGCCGGATGAGTTGCAAAACCGCCTGCAAGCGCAGCCGAAGTCATCGGACGCGGCGGTGGTATTGCGCGTGCAGTTCACCGGCAGGACCAGCGACGAGCCGGACCTGGCCGCGCTGTTCAGCACCCTGGGCGGGCGCGTGCGGCTGCTGCACGGCGGCGTGGAACGGATCCAGGGGCATGCCCTGGGGCAACTGCTGCTGGCGGTCAGCGGCTCGTCCCTGGGCGCCGAGGAACAACGCCTGCGCGCGCAGCACTTTTTGCAGAAGCAATGGACACAACAGGTAGAGGTGCTGGGTTATGTGGTTTGATCGCTTGCTCCAGGGCGTTATCGATACCTTCCTGATGGTCGGCGTGTCGTCGCTGATCGCCCTGCTGGCGGGGATTCCGCTGGCGGTGATCCTGGTCACCAGCGGCAAGGGCGGGATCTATGAAGCACCCAGGCTGAACAGCGTGCTGGGGGCCTTCGTCAACCTGTTCCGCTCGATCCCGTTCCTGATCCTGATGGTGGCGCTGATCCCCTTCACCCGGCTGATCGTCGGCACCACCTACGGCGTCTGGGCAGCAGTGGTGCCACTGACCATCGCCGCCACGCCGTTCTTCGCAAGGATCGCCGAGGTCAGCCTGCGCGAGGTCGACCACGGCCTGATCGAAGCCGCCCAGGCCATGGGATGCCGGCGCTGGCACATCGTCTGGCATGTGCTGTTGCCGGAGGCGCTGCCGGGCATCGTCGGCGGTTTCACCATCACCCTGGTGACCATGATCAACTCCTCGGCCATGGCCGGGGCCATCGGCGCCGGTGGCCTGGGGGACATTGCCTATCGCTATGGCTACCAGCGTTTCGACAGCCAGATCATGCTCACGGTGATCGTGCTGCTGGTGATCCTCGTCGCGGCGATCCAGCTCGGCGGCGACCGTTTGGCTCGGGTGCTCAACAAACGTTGAGAAACGCCACCTTGTCGTGACGAACGCCCTGTAGCCGCTGCCGCAGGCTGCGATCGGTCTGGGCGGCATTCCGTGCGCAGCGGACGTGCTCTTGAGATCGCCGGAAGGCCCTTCGGGCCTTATCGCAGCCTTCGGCAGCGGCTACAGAGGGCCGGGGTGACCGGCATGGAGTATATTCGGCACACCACCCCAGCCAACGCAGCCCGCCATGAAACTCGCTCCCGCCGACCTCGACCAGATCACCTCCACCACCCTGGGTCACTACAACCAGGTGGCCGAAGACTTCCGCGAAGGCACCCGCGACCACGATGTCAGCCAGAACATCGACGCCCTGTTGCGGCATATCCAGGGCACGGCGCCCTTCACCCTGCTGGACTTCGGCTGCGGCCCCGGGCGCGACCTGCAGACCTTCACCCGCCTCGGTCATATCGCCATCGGCCTCGACGGCTCCGAGCGTTTTGCGCAGATGGCTCGCGACGACAGCGGTTGCGAGGTCTGGCAGCAGGACTTCCTCAAGCTCGACCTGCCCGCCGAACGCTTCGACGGCATCTTCGCCAACGCCGTGCTGTTCCATATCCCCTCGCAGGAGCTGCCGCGGGTGCTGCGCCAGCTGCACGCCACGCTGAAACCCGGCGGCGTGCTGTTCAGCTCCAACCCGCGCGGCGACAACCGCGAAGGCTGGAACGGCCCGCGTTATGGCGCCTACCACGACCTCGCGGCGTGGCAGCACTTGCTGACGGCGGCGGGTTTTGTCGAGCTGGAGCATTACTACCGGCCCGCCGGGCTGCCGCGGGAGCAGCAGCCGTGGCTGGCGAGTGTGTGGCGCAAGGCCTGAGGCCACAGCCTGCCGTCAGGCGGTTCAGGGCTCGCGCGCGACCTGATACTCACGCACCTCGCCATCCGCCAGTACGGCCCTGATGCTCTGCGCCGCCAGCATCGCGCCTTCCACCTCGCGGGGCCGGGCATCGAAATTCGCCAGCAGCCGCGAGCCGTCGGCAAAGGTGGTCTGCTGTACCTGGCGGTCCGCCGTCAACCAGCGAAAATCCGTGAGGGCCTGGGTGCCGAGGCGCTGGTGCAGAGGCCGGAAAAATGCATCCTGGCGGGCTATCAGCGGCAGGCGCCCGCGCAAGGTGGCGGCACTCAGGTGATACAGCGGCGGCACGTTGTAAAGCAGTTGAGCCAGTTCATTTTCGACCCGCACATTGCTCAATTTGAGGCTGTCGAACAGCCAGTGGTGGCTGGTCACCAGCGAGCCGTGGAACACCGCCTGGTACAGCGGCAAGCGTGTCGCCGGCGCGAAATACACCGTGCGGTAAGGCTCCTTGAGCGGCGCGCTCTTGAAGAACATCGCCGGCTGCTCCGGCGGGTACCAGTTGCCCAGGTAATAGGGCGACTTCGGCTCCTTGCGCATCTGCGCATCGCCCCAGCCCATGACCGGGGTCTGCATACCATGGGCGAACAACACGCCGCCGGCCGTCACCCCATTGCCGTCTTCGGAACCGCTGACCAGTTGCTGCTGCTCGGCAATCCAGCGCGAGGCGGCGACATTGCCCTCGGCGTTCTGCGTCTGGGTCATCGGCCTTTCGGCACGGTAGCTGTCGAACAGCATGCCGGTGGCGTAGGCATCGAGGAACCAACTGTTGAACCCGACCCGGGCCTGCACGGCCTTCACCCGGGCCTCCAGCAATGGCCGGACGCAACGAGGATCGGTGTAGTGCCCGGACTGCTGGAAACCGCTTTTAAACTGGCCGCTCTCCAACACGATCGCGCACTCGCGGTTGGCCCGCGAACCCAGGTGGGCGGTGCTCCAATCGGGGTTCCCGTCGCTGCGCAGCGCAGTCTGGTAGGAGTCGTAGGGCGCCACCAGATAACCGGCGGCGACGGCGGCCCGCACTGCCTCGGGGTGCCACAGCCCGCCTTCCCAACCCTCGCCGAGGCCCAGCCACAGACGTTCCAGACCGGCTGCCCGCAAGCGCTCCATGGTCGCCAGCGACAGGCTGCTGCCCCAACTCGCCGGATCGGCGCTCAGGGCCGGGGCAAAGACCTTGGCCAGTTGCGCCCGCAGCTCGCCGTAGCCCTGGGCCAGGGCCTGCATGTCCGGCTCTTGCGCGCCCTGCCAGCCCAGGCGCGCCTGCTGATTCAGCGCGCTGTTGAGGCTGCGCAGCAGGGTGGTGCGCTGATAGGCATCCAGCTTGGCCGCGGGCACCTCGAGGATCTTCGCGCTTTCCTTGTCTAGGCCGGCCCGCAGCTTCACCGCCAGCGGCTCGTTGCCCCGCAGGCCCCGCAGCAGCTGCGGCCAGCTGCGCACATCGTCCGCCCCCAGCAGGCCGTTGCCCCACAGGTAGACATGGCTGGCGCCGAGCAACTTGCTGCCTTGCGGCGTGCGCGCCAGCTTGGCCTCCAGGGTCTCGTAGCGCCCGTTGTCCAGCAGCCACTGACGATAGCGCTTGGCCCCCGCGAGCAAGTCGGCGTCCCCCAGGTACAAGGTCATGGTCAGCGGCGCGTCGGGTTCCAGGCGGGTGAACTGATGCTGCGCCGTCAGCGCCATGGCCGGCCCTGCGGCGCTCAGGCTCAGGCGATTGTTGTAGGGGCGGGTCAGCAGCCAGCTCAGGGTGAAGGCGCCGTGGTCCAGGGTCCACAGCGGCAGGCTCAGGTCCTGGGTTGTGTTGACCTCGCCCTGGTCCAGCAGGAACCGCTGCCAGCGCAGGTCCCCCGTCGGTACGTAATGTCCCTCGGCCAAAGGCCAGACCAGCCCCTTGCCCATGGCGCCGGCAGGCTGGCGCAGAAACGTCAACGCCCCCGGCTCCCGGGCCTGGATGGAGAGCACCAGGTCGCGCTGTCGCAGGGTGGCGCTGAGGCTCCAGGCGCCCTCGTCCCATTGCCAGCTAAGCCGTTGCGGCGTCTGTTGCAGGGCGCTGACCCGATGGCTGTCCACGCCCGCCGAGGCTTGCACGGCCGGCTGGCCAGCGGGAGTCACGCGAATCGCCAGGGTTGCCGGGTCGATCTCGACCTGCCATAGCGGGTTTTCCAGCGACGGCTGGGCCAGGGCCCAGGGCGACAGCAGGCAGATGACGGCAAGCAGCAAGCCACGTAGAGACCGGGCAATGCAGGACATGAGCAATCCCTTCTCGAATGAAGGGCGAGAGTGTACAGCAAAGCACCACCGGCCTGCGCCAAGCCCCCCGCGCCAGGCGCAAGGGGCCGGGCCTCAACCGGCTTCCTTGCGCGGCTCCTTGATCTTGTACCAGGCCACATACAGCGCCGGCAGGAACAGCAGCGTCAGCAGGGTGGCGACGATGATGCCGCCGATCATGGCGTAGGCCATCGGCCCCCAGAACACTTCCCGGGCGATGGGGATCATGCCCAGGCTGGCCGCCGCGGCGGTCAGCAGGATCGGCCGGCGACGGTGCTCGGTGGCTTGCACCACCGCATCCCAGGATGAATGACCGGCACGCTCGAACTCGTCGATCTGGGTCACCAGGATCACCGAGTTGCGAATGATGATGCCGATCAGCGCGAGAATCCCGAGGATCGCCACAAAGCCCATGGGCGTGCCCGTCGGCACCAGCGCCAGGACCACGCCGATCAGCCCCAGGGGCGCGACGCTGGCCACCAGGAACAGCTTCTGCACGCTGTGCAGCTGGATCATCAGGAAGGTCGCCATGAGGAACAGCATCAACGGCACCACCTTGGCGATCGGCCCCTGGGCCTTGCCGCTCTCCTCCACCGTACCGCCGGTGGCCACTGAATAACCGGCCGGCAGGCCGGCGGCGAACTTGTCGATATCCGGCTTGAGCAGCCTGACCAGGTCGGTCGGCTGGATTTCGTCACGCACCGAGGCCTTGATGGTGATGGTCGGCTTGCGGTCGCGCCGCCAGACCAGCGGCTGCTCCAGTTCGTAACGCACGGTGGCGAAGGCCAGCAGCGGAATCGAGGTGCCGTTGGGGTTGACGATCTGCAGGTTCTGCAGGGTTTCCGGGGAGCCGCGCTCGCTGTCGTCGGCCCGGCCGACCACGTTGATCAGGTAGATGTCGTCATGCACCTGGGTCACGGTGGAGCCGCTGACGATGCTGTTCATCAACTGCGCCACGTCCTCCGAGGACAGCCCCAACTGCCGGGCCTTGTCCTGGGCGATGTCAATGCGCAGGACTTTGCCCGGCTCGTTCCAGTCATAGATGATCTCGCCGATGTGCGAGTTCTTGTCCAGTTCGGTGGCCAGCTCGATGGCGTGCTTGCGCACCTGGTCGATGTCCTTGCCGCTGACCCGGTACTGGATCGGCCGCCCCACCGGCGGGCCCATTTCCAGGGCCTGGACGTAGCTGCCGATGCCGACGAAGTCGTCGCGCAGGCGTTTTTTCAGGCGCTCGGTCAACGCCGTGCGCGACTCCAGGCCCTTGCTGACAATCACCAGCTGCGCGTAGTAGGGGTTCTGCAGTTGCTGGTCCAGCGGCAGGTAGAAACGGATCGCGCCTTCGCCGATATAGGTGCTCCAGCGCAGGATGTCCGGGTCGTCCTTGAGGGTCGCCTCCAGGCGATCCACCGCCATGCGGGTCTCGGCGATCGAGGCGTTCTGCGGCAGGTTGAGGTCGACGAGAATCTCCGGCCGGTCCGAGGACGGGAAGAACTGGTTCTGCACGAAGCGCATGCCGACCACCGACAGCACGAACACCAGGACGGTGATGCCGATGGCCCACCAGCGGTTGCGCATGGCCCACAGCAGGCCACCGTTGAAGGCCCGACCGATGCGACCCGGCTCCTCGGAGTGGGGTTTGACGTTGGTGCTGAGGATATGCACGCCGATCACCGGCGCGAACAGCACGGCGACTATCCACGACACCAGCATGGCCACGGCGATCACCGCGAACAGGGTGAAGGTGTACTCGCCGGCGGAGCTGGCGTTGAGGCCGATGGGCACGAAGCCGGCGACCGTCACCAGGGTCCCGGTGAGCATGGGGAAGGCCGTTGAGGTGTAGGCGAAGGTCGCCGCTTGCTCCTTGGTCTCGCCCATCTCCAGGCGCGTGACCATCATTTCCACGGTGATCATCGCGTCGTCCACCAACAGGCCCAGGGCAATGATCAGCGCCCCGAGGGAAATCCGCTGCATGGTGATGCCGCTGTACTCCATGAAGACGAAGACCATCGCCAGCACCAGCGGGATCGAGCACGCCACCACCAGCCCGGCGCGCACGCCCAGGCTGACGAAACTCACCACCAGCACGATCACCACCGCCTCGAACAGCGCGCTGGTAAAACCGCCGACGGCTTTTTCCACCACCTCGGCCTGGTCCGACACCGTGTGTACACCTACGCCCACCGGCAGGTTGGCGGTGAGCTGGTCCATCTTGGCGTGCAAGGCCTTGCCGAAGTCCTGGATGTTACCGCCCTTCTTCATGGCGATCGCCAGGCCGATGGCCGGCTGGCCGTTGTAGCGAAACTGCGGCGTCGAAGGGTCGACGTAGCCACGGCTGATCTCGGCGATATCCGCCAGGCGATAGAAGCGTTCGTTGAGCCGCAGGTTGACCGTGGCCAGGTCTTTCTCCGAGGCAAACTGCCCCGAGGTGCGCACGGAAATCCGCTCCGGCCCGGCCTCGATCACCCCCGCCGGGGTCACCGCATTCTGCGCTTGCAGGCTTTGCAGGACCTGGCGCTGGTCGATGCCCAGCGCCGCCAGCTTGCGTGTGGAGAAGTTCAGGTAGATGACTTCGTCCTGCTCGCCGACCATTTCCACTTTGCCCAGGTTCGGCACTTCACGGATCTCGGCGCGCACCTGCTCCACATAGTCGCGCAGCTGGCGCATGTTCAGGCCGTCGGCGGTAAAGGCGTAGACCGAACCGAACACATCACCGAACTCATCGTTGAACCCCGGCCCTTGCAGGCCCTGGGGGAAGTCGCCGCGAATATCGTTGATCTTCTTGCGCACCTGGTACCAGATCTCGGGGATGTCCTTGGCGCTGGTGGTGTCGCGCAGGTTGACGAAGACCGTCGATTCGCCGGGACGGGTGTAGCTTTTCACGTAGTCGAGGGAGTCCAGCTCTTCGAGCTTTTTCTCGATGCGGTCGGTGACCTGCTTGAGGGTTTCCTCCTGGGTCGCGCCCGGCCAGCGGGTCTGGATGACCATGGTCTTGATGGTGAAGGACGGGTCTTCCTCGCGCCCCAGGTTCATGTAGGAGAACACGCCCATCAGCAGGGCGACGAACATCAGGTACCAGACGAACGACTGATGCTTGATGGCCCACTCGGATAAATTGAAGCTCCCTTTCGTGGCCGGCGTCATCGTGGGCTGTCCTCGTCGATTTTGACTTTCTGCCCCGGTTTGAGGCTGTTCACACCGGCGCTCACCACCCGCTCGCCGATCTTGATCCCGCTGCTGATCAGCGCCGAGTCATGGTCCCGGCTGAGCACCGTGACCTCTCGCGGCGCCACGGTCCGCGCCTGCGGGTCGACGATCCAGACCCGCGCCTGGCCATCCACCTCCTGCAGGGCCGACAGCGGCACTTCGGTGCGCGGGACGATGGCAGAGCTGAGGGTCACGCTGATGGCCGTGCCGAGACGGAAGGTGGGCGGGGTTTGCGTCAGGGTCAGGCGCGAACGCCGGGTCCGGGTGGCGCTCTGCGCCTGGGGCTCGATCTCGCGCACCACGGCGGTGGTGTTGACGCTCGGGTCCAGCTGCAAGGCGACCTTGAACACCACGTCGGCCGGCAACTGGTCCACCAGGGATGCCGGCAGGTCGATCACCGCTTCCTTGATATCCGGGCGGGCCAGGGTCACCACCTGCTGGCCGGCGCTGACCACCTGGCCGGCCTCGGCCATCCAGGCGGTGACCACGCCGCCGTGATCGGTGCGCAGCTCGCTGTAGGCCAGCTGGTCGCGGGCCTGGTTGACCGCGGCCCTGGCCTGCTCCAGGGAGGCGCGGGTGGTCTTCAGGTCGGTCTGGGCGATGTCCAGCTGCGCCTGGGCGCCAACGCCGCGATCGAACAATTGCTGCTGGCGCCGGGCGTTGGCCTGGGCATTGATCCATTGCGCCTCGACCCGGGCCAGGTCGCCCTGGGCGGAGCGCAACTGGTTCTGCTGATCGGTGGGGTCGAGGGTGGCGAGCAAGGCGCCCTTGCCCACCTCGGCACCGACATCGACGTTGCGATTGGCGATGCGCCCCGGCACCCGGAAGCCGAGGTTGGTTTCATAGCGGGCCTGGATGCTGCCGGCGAACCGCCCGAGGCTTTCCTCGGACTCGGCGCGCACCTCGAACGACAGCACCGGGCGCACCGGCTCGGGGGCCGGCTCTTCCTTGGAACAGGCGCCCAGCGTCAGGCCGGCGCATAACAGCAGGGACAGGCGCTTCATGGCTTGGCTCCTTGTGCGCCGGTCTCGGAAACGATCTCGACGAGCATCCCCGGGTGCAGCAACTGGCCGCCGGCGATCACCACTTTTTCGCCGCCCTCGAGGCCGTCGCTGATGATCACCTTGCCGGTCTGGTAGCGCCCCACGGTGACCTTGTGCAGGGTGGTCTTGCCGTCGTCGCCCACCAGCCACACGGCCGGCTCGTTGAGGTTCTTGGTCAGCGCCGCCCAGGGCAACTCGACACTGGCCTTGCCGGGCACATGGGCACTGGCGCCGACCACCGAGCCCAGGTCCATGCCCGCCGGCAAGCCGTCGAGGGCCACCTTGACCTGCACCGTGCCGCTTTGCGCCGACACCACCGGGGTGACTTCCCGCACCCTGCCAGTGGTCTTGATATTCGGGTTGTCCAGCAGGCTGACGTTGATCACGCCATCCTCCGGTGGGGCCACCAGCAACGCCTCGTAGACGTTGAACACGGCGTCGCGCTCGCCGTCGCGGGCCAGGCTGTAAATCGGCACCGTGGCCTGCACCACCTGGCCCACCTCGGCCTGGCGCGCGGTAATCACCCCCGGCGCGTCGGCGATCAGCGCGGTGTAGCTCAGTTGCTCACGGGCGTTGGCCAACTGCGCCTGGGCCGCGCTCAGGGCGCTCTGGCTGCTGCGCAGCGCTGCCTGGGCGGCATCGTATTCGCTCTGGCTGGTGTAGCCCTTGGGCAGGAGTTTCTGCTGGCGGACGAAGGCCGCGCTGGTCTGCTTGACCCGTGCCTGCTCGGCGAACACCGAGGCGGCGGCGGAATCGACATTGGTCTGCAGGTCTTTCGGGTCGAGCCGGGCCAGTACCTGTTTGGCCGTGACCCGGTCGCCGACATCCACCAGGCGCTGGATGATCTTGCCGCCGACGCGGAACGACAACTCGGTCTGCACCCGCGCCTGCACATCGCCGGTCAGGGTCACTTGCGCGGCGAAATCCCGGGTCTGCACTGGCTGCACGCGCACCCGCGGCCGGTCCTTTTCGGTCGGCTTTTCCGCGCCACAACCGCTCAGTAGCGCAGCCAGCATCAAACCCACTATCCACTTCGATTCGAGACCAGCCATGCAGGCTCCTTGGCGCCGATGCCATCGTACAGGTGACGATACGACTGTGAGCTTAGAACAGGGTTCCACCGCTGCACGCCACGGTGCTCACAAACCCTGTAGCCGCTGCCGCAGGCTGCGATCGGCCGCAACGCGAGCGCTGTTCCAGCGAACGCAGGAAGCCCTGGGGAGCTGTCGCGGCGGCTACAAAATCGGCACCGTTCAGGCACACTGCACCTTCATGCACAAGGAGCCCCAGGATGCTCAAGACCCTGGCAGTGGCCAATTACCGCTCGATCAACAAACTGGTGATTCCGCTGGAGCGGCTGAACCTGATCACCGGTCCCAACGGCAGCGGCAAGTCCAACCTGTACAAGGCCCTGCGCCTGCTGGCGGAAACCGCCCAGGGCGGGGTGGTCAATGCGCTGGCCAGCGAAGGCGGCCTGGAGTCGACTTTCTGGGCCGGGCCGGAACAGATCAGCCGGCGCATGAGCCGTGGCGAGGTGGCGATCCAGGGCGGGCCACGGAAAACCGTCAAGCGCCTGCAACTGGGCTTTGCCGGCGAGGACTTCGGTTACTCGATCGGCCTGGGGCTGCCGGACTCGAGCGGCCATTTCATGCTGCCCGGGCACAGCACGCCGATTCCGTCGCGCTTCACCCTCGACCCGCGGATCAAGCGCGAGAGCATCTGGAGCGGGCCGGTGTATCGCCCGGCCAGTGTGCTGGTGGATCGCCAGGGGCCGATGGTGCGGGCCCGCGAGGGGCGGCAATGGGAGGTGCTGGCGCAGCACACCTCCAGCGGCGACAGCCTGTTCGACCAGGTCGGCAACCTGCGTTCGTCACCCGAGGTCCTGCATTTGCGCGAGCAGATCCGTGGCTGGCGTTTTTACGATCACTTCCGTACCGACAGCCAGGCCCCCGCGCGCCGGCCACAGCTGGGCACCCGCACGCCAGTGCTGCACCACGACGGCCGGGACCTGGCGGCGGCGTTGCAGACCATCATCGAGGTCGGCGATCAGCAGGCGCTGCGCGAGACCATCAGCGACGCCTTTCCGGGGTCACGACTGGAGATCGATGCGGTGCCGGGCGGGCTGTTCGGCGTGCAGTTCCATCAGGACGGTTTGCTGCGGCCACTGTCGGCGGCGGAGCTGTCGGACGGCACCCTGCGTTACCTGCTGCTGGTCGCCGCCCTGCTGACGCCACGGCCACCGACCCTGATGGTGCTCAACGAACCGGAAACCAGCCTGCACCCGGACCTGCTGCCAGCCTTGGCGCGCCTGATCATCCGGGCTTCGCAGCAGTGCCAGGTGTGGGTGGTGTCCCATGCCAGCCGGCTGATCGCGGCGTTGCAGCAGGACCCGCAATGCAACGCCATCGTGCTGGAGAAGAATTTCGGCCAGACCGAAATCGTTGGCCAGGGCATGCTCGACGAGCCGGCGTGGTATTGGCCGGATTGAGCGGCCTCAAAAGCATCGCGGGCAAGCCTCGCTCCTACAGACGCATGCGTATGCTGTAGGAGCGAGGCTTGCCCGCGATGACGTACTCAAGAGCACCTCAATCGTTCAGGCTAAATCACCCCTGCCACTTGCCCCCTTCGACAATCACGCTTTCCGGCTTGGTGTCGTCGCTCAGTTCCTTGCGCACGTACTGGTCGTAGAGCTTGAGCAGGTACTTGTCTTCGCCCAGCTTGGCCAACTCGGCGTTGACCCAGTCACGCAACTCGATATTGCCCTTCTTCACCGCCGGCGCGATCGGCGCTTGCTCCCCCAGGGTCTGCGGCAGTACGCGGTAGCCCGGGTTCTGCTTGGACCAGCTGAACAGGATCAGGTTGTCCTGGGCATAGGCATCGCCGCGGCCGTTGGCCAGGGCTTGCAGGGACTCGGTGTTCTTCTCGAACTTCAGCAGCTTCCAGTCCGGGTGGTTCTTGGTCAGCCAGATATCGGCGGTGGTGCCGGTGGTGACGATGGTGGTGCGGGTCGCCAGGTCATCCAGGTTCTTCACTTCGCTGCCGTTAGGCACCAAAGCCTGCACCGCGACCTTGAGGTTGGGGTTGGTGAACTCCACCGCTTCCTTGCGCTCCGGGGTGACGGTCATGTTGGCCAGGATCAGGTCGACCTTGTCGCTCTGCAGGAACGGAATGCGGCTGGCAGGCTCCACCGCGACGAACTCCACCTTGTTCTCGTCGCCCAGCAGGTCCTTGGCGAATTGCCGCCCGATATCGGTATCGAAGCCCACGTAACGTCCGGTCTCGTCGACGAAACCGAACGGCGGTTTGTCGGTGAACACGCCGACGATCAGCTTGTCGCGGGCCTTGATCTTGTCCAGATAACCGGCCGCCGGCGCGGCGCTGGCGCTGGCCGCGGGCTTGGGCGCCTCGGCGGTTTTATCGCAGCCGGCCAGCAGCGCGAGGCCGAACAGCGGGAGTAGCAGTAGCGAAGACTTGGCAGTTTTCATAAGAGCTCCAGTTCCTTTGTAGGTGCTTTTTTGGGCAATGCTTCAACGAAGGAGAATTTCTCCAGGAACTGCTGCGCTCGTGCGGTCCGCGGGTTCGTAAAGAAGGTCTCGGGAGGGTGTTGTTCGAGGATGCGCCCGGCATCCATGAACACGATGCGGTCGGCCACCGCGCGGGCGAAGGCCATTTCGTGGGTGACGATCAGCAGGGTCATGCCGTCCCGGGCCAGGCCCTGGATCACTTGCAGCACTTCCTTGACCATCTCCGGGTCCAGCGCCGCGGTGACCTCGTCGAACAGCATCACCTGCGGGTTCATGCACAGCGAACGGACGATGGCGATGCGTTGCTGCTGGCCGCCGGAGAGCTGGCGCGGGAAGGCATCGCGCTTGTCCAGAAGGCCCACCCGCTCCAGCAGCGCCTCGGCCTGGGCGCGGGCTTCGCGACGGTCGCGCTTCTGCACCTTGAGCGGGCCGAGCAGGATGTTGTCGAGCACGCTCATGTGCGGGAACAGGTGGTAACTCTGGAACACCATGCCGATGTCCTGGCGCACCTGGCGCCAGTCGGTGGCCTGGTCCAGCAGCTCGCGGCCGGCGAATCTCAGGTGGCCGCTGTGGGCCTTTTCCAGGCCGTTGAGGCAGCGCAGCAAGGTGGACTTGCCGCAGCCGCTGGGACCAAGAATCACCACCACTTCGCCCTGGGCGACCTTGAGGTCGACGTCCTTGAGCACCTGCTGCTCGCCGAAAAACTTATTGAAACCCTGGAACTCGATCAGTGCGCTCATGCTTGCGTCCAGCGCCGCTCCAGCACGCGCGAGGCGGCCGACAGCGGGTAGCAGATAAAGAAGAAAAACAGGAACAGGGCGCCGTAGATCAGCACCGACTCGTAGGTGCGCTCGATGATCTGCTGGCCGACCTTGATCACGTCCACCACGCCGATCAGCACCGCCAGCGAACTGGTCTTGATGATCCGCGTGTAGACGTTGATGGTCGGCGGCGTCATGCGTTTCAGCGCCTGGGGCAGCAGCACGTAGCCGTACAGTTGCGGGTCGGACAGGCCGATCGACAGCCCCGCCTCGCGCTGGCCACGGGGCAGCGAATGCAGGGCGCCACGCACCACCTCGCCGACTTCGCTGGCGCCCCACAGTGACAGCACCAACACCGCACAGGTGAAGCTGGGAATGCTGATGCCGAAGAAGATCGGGAAACCAAAAAACAGCAGGTACAGCCAGACCAGCACCGGGATTGCCCGGAACAGCTCCAGGTAGATGCGCAGCACCGCGTTCAGCCATTTGCTGTCCAGGGTCCGCAGCACGCCGTAGAGCACGCCGCCGACGGTGCTGAAGGCGATGCTCAGCAGGGAGATCGACAACGTCTGCGCGGCGCCCTTGCCCAGTTGCGGCAAGGACACCCACAGCAGTTCAAGACCCGAACTGGCCATGCTGCAACCTCCTTTCCAGACGGCTGAGCAACAGCGACAGCGGCAAGAACAGCAGCACGCAGATCAGCGTGAGCACGGCGAGCATCTCGTAGGTCTTGTAGTAGAGGGCGATGTAACTCTTGGTGGTGTAGAGAATCTCCGGCACCGCCACCGCCGAGACCACAGTGGTTTCCTTGAGCAGGAAGATGAAATTGGCGAACAGCGACGGCAGGCTGAGGATCCCGGCTTGCGGCAGGATCACGTAGCGCAGCAGCTGCCAGTGCGACAGGCCGATGGAGCGGCCCGACTCCAGCTGGGCCGTCGGCACCGCCTCGACGCCGGCCCGCAGCACTTCGGTGAGATAGGCGCCGCCAAGAAAGGTCATGGTGATGATCGCCGCGGCGAACCCGGAAACCTTCAGCCCCAGCGCCGGCAGGGCGAAGTAGACGAAGAACAGCTGGATCAGCAGCGGGGTGTTGCGCGCCAGCTCCACGTACAGCCCGATCAGGCGCTGCAGGTAGGGGGTACGGAACACCAGGATGGTGGCGTTGATCAGGGCCACCAGCAGGGAGGTGGCGATGGCGATCAGGCCGACCTGCAAGGTCACGCCCACGGCCTTGAGAAAGGCCGGCAGCGTACTGAGGATAAAGGCGTAGTCGAGGGTCATGGCAATCCTGGACGCCGCTGGGGTACAGCGGCGGTGATGCAGTCCATTGGGCAGTGGGTAAACCACCCGGCAGGCGTCGACTTTAAAGCTATAAAAACAATAATTTAAATACCGTTAAAGCATATTGATATCACCCAAAAAACTAACCTGCGGGGTTTGCCATGCGCGCCTGGGCCGGCTACTTTTCTGACGCCGTCAGGGATCTTTCTGATCCTCCTCCATGGAACGGACAACCGGCACCCGACCTCAACGGGCCAGACACCTACAAGGACGATAAGAACAATGACCGACCTCGATACCCCGCAACCCCTCGATCCGCAGGACATCGTCAAATGGCTGAAGGCGCTGTGCCGGGCCATGAAGCCTTCCTGAATATACGGCCCTGCCGAGACAGCGCGGCGCCTGGATCGCGAGCAAGCTTCGCTCCTACAGAAGCACGGTGAAGTCGCTCTTGCGGGCAATAAAAAACGCCGACGCTGTAGAAGCCATCGGCGTTTAAACCTTGAAGGGGTTTGTACGACTTAAGCGTAGTTCATCAGAACGCCGGCAGTACGGCGCCGCTGTATTTCTTCTCGATGAATTCTTTCACTTGCGGGCTGGTCAGGGCCTTGGCCAGTTTCTGGATGGCGGCGCTGTCCTTGTTGTCCGGACGGGACACCAGGAAGTTCACGTAAGGCGAATCGGCGCCCTCGATCACCAGCGCATCCTTGGCCGGGTTCAGGCCGGCTTCCAGGGCGTAGTTGGTGTTGATCATGTCCAGGTCGACCTGGTCCAGCACACGCGGCAGCAAGGCCGACTCCAGTTCCTTGAACTTGAAGTTGTGCGGGTTCTTGGCGATGTCTTTCGGGGTCGCCAGGGCGTTTTTCGGGTCCTTGAGCTCGATCAGGCCGGCCTTCTGCAGCAGGATCAGGGCCCGGCCGCTGTTGCTGCCTTCGTTCGGAATGGCGATGGTCGCGCCGTCTTTCAGCTCGGCCAGGGTTTTGACTTTCTTCGAGTAGCCACCGAAAGGTTCGACGTGCACGCCGATCACAGTCACCAGGTTGGTGCCTTTGCCTTCGTTGAAGCTCTTCAGGTACGGCAGGGTCTGGAAGTAGTTGGCGTCCAGACGCTTCTGATCGACCTGCACGTTCGGCTGCACGTAATCGGTGAAGACTTTGATTTCCAGGTCCACGCCTTCCTTGGCCAGGGTTGGCTTGATCAGCTCGAGGATCTCGGCGTGCGGCACGGGGGTGGCCGCCACTACCAGTTTCTCGCCAGCCTGGGCCAGACCGGCAGTCAGGGCAGCCGCCAGTGCGGTGAACAACAGAACCTTTTTCATGCAGTGTCCTTATGAGTCGTCAGTGACGACGGCTTTTGTAATGAGGGTGCCAGCGAAGTGCTATCTCTGGCGTGGAGCGGACAATACCGGGATTTTTTATGCCTTAACAATATCTTTTATTCACGTTGATATTCCATTTTATTCATACAGAATCGAACCGCTCTAGCCCGCGCCCGAGGCGCTCCACAAGCCCTGTAGCCGCTGCCGCAGGCTGCGATCGAGCGCGCAGCGCTCGCCAGGTTTTCAGGCTGCCTTCAAAGGGATTACGAAGTCGCATGGGCGGCCGCTGCGCGGCCTGCGGCAGCGGCTACAGAAAGCAGCCCGCTGCACGAATCAGGAATGGGAGGGGACTTCAGATCACGCCGTGCTGCTTGAGCAGGTGTTTCAGCGCCTGCAATTCGGCGGCGGAACCGTCCGCGATCAGGCCCTTCAATTGCTGGTCCACCAGTTCCAGCCGCGACAGCTGCGGCGGCAGGTTCAGGTGCTCCGGCAGGATCTCCTCGCCACTGCTTACCAGCAGGGCAAAATGAATGACGTTCTCCAGCTCGCGGGTGTTGCCCGGCCAGCTGTGCTGCTCCAGCACCTGCTGGGCGGCTTCGCTGATCAGCGGCACCGGCAGGTCCAGGCGCTGGCTGTAGATGCCGAGGAAATATTCGGCCAACGACAGGATGTCGCCGACCCGCTCGCGCAGCGCCGGCAGTTCCAGATGGCCCTCGCCCAGGTAGTGATACAGCCGCTCATGGAACTTGCCCGCCGCCACCGCCTGGGCCAGGTCGATGCTGGTGGCCGCCACCAGGCGCACATCCACCGGGCTCGGCTGATGGGCGCCGACCCGGGTCACCTCATGATTTTCCAGGGCCGAGAGCAGCTTGATCTGGATCGGCAGCGGCAAGTCGCCGATCTCGTCCAGGTACAGGGTGCCGCCGTTGGCCGAGCCGAACCAGCCGGCGCGGCTGCTAGCGGAACCGCTGAAG
Organism: Pseudomonas sp. GW460-12-10-14-TSB1; assembly: GCF_017349775.1. Taxonomy (NCBI): domain Bacteria; kingdom Pseudomonadati; phylum Pseudomonadota; class Gammaproteobacteria; order Pseudomonadales; family Pseudomonadaceae; genus Pseudomonas; species Pseudomonas sp. GW460-12-10-14-TSB1. The sequence goes on along the minus strand of NZ_JACNAC010000037.1, from coordinate 26,846 downwards.
GTGCCGGCGGCGTAGCCGAACAGTTCGGCGTCGGCGTAGGTCGGGCTGATGGCCCCGCAGTTGACCGACACGAACAGGCCGGCGCGGTCGCTGGCGCGGTGGATATGCCGGGCCAGCAGTTCCTTGCCACTGCCGGTTTCACCGCGGATCAACACCGAGATCGCACGCGGCGCCAGCTGTTCCAGCTCCTGGCGCAGCTGCCGCGAACGGGGATCGACGAACACCAGCGCCTTGGCGCGGATGCTCAGCGGGCTTTTTTCAGCATCGGGAAAGGTCAGCAACGGCTGACCGAAAGACTCATGCAGACTCATGGCAGACTCCCGCCCAAATCCGCTTGCAGGCGGGGGCGTTTAACAAAAAGAAAAAATCAGGCGCGTCGCAGGGAATGCTGTTCCATGCGGTTTTGCAGGCGATAGAGATAAGCGAAACCCTGCTCCCAGCGCTGGTGCCCGGACTTGACGTTGATATGCCCGGCACCGGACAGGATCCCCGCCTCGGCGCCCCAGTGGCGGGCCAGTTCCAGGGCACGCGGCGCACTGATGGCGCTGTCGTTGTCGGAGCTGACCACCTGGCTCGGGAACGGCAACAGGTCGCTAGGGATCGGCGCGAAATTGCGCAGCGCCGGCGCGCAGGCCGGACGCTCGACATCCGCCGGCGCCACCAGCAAGGCGCCGCGCACCTGGCGCAAGGCGCTGACCGGCGCATGGGCGGCCCAGTGCGCGACAGTGATGCAGCCCAGGCTGTGGGCAATCAGGATCACCGGGGTACTGTCGGCGGCAATCGCCTCGGCCAGCGCCGCGACCCAGTCTTCGCGCCGGGGTGTCAGCCAGTCGGCCTGCTCCACCCGCGCACTGTTCGGCAGGCTGTTCTGCCAGTGGCTTTGCCAATGATCTTCTGGCGATCCTTGCCAGCCCGGCACAATCAGGTAGCGAATTGATTCGTTGCGCATGGGGAGCTCTCCTGCGTGTCTGTTCCCGATCGAGTATAGGGACGAGAGTTATATTCGTTAAGGAATAAGAAGCTATTTATTAAGACCTATAAAGAATATCAAGCATCACCTGTACCCAGGCTGTACGAACCCTAGGCGCCTGGCAGACGGACCGCGGCGTCTGCATCGCGGGCAAGTCGGATCGCCGCCCGCTTGCTCCTACGGAAGCGGGGATGGCGTGGTGGTGAGGATGGCAGAGGACCTGTAGGAGCGAGCTTGCTCGCGATGGCGTCCATCCAGGCAACCACGCACACCCGCTGGAATCGCAGGCAAAAAAAAGGCCGCACCCTGCCAAGGAGACGGCCTGAAAAGTCGTGGCTTACAACACTGGGTCAGCGGGCGGTGATCACCGAAAGCTTGGTGATACCGGCACGCTCGATGGAGGCCATGGCACGGGCCACTTCGCCGTAGTTGACGCCGTCGTCCGCCTGCAGCTGCACGCGCACTTCCGGGTCCTTGGCCTTGGCCGCCTGAAGATTGGTTTCCAAAAGGTCCGGCTGGATCTCGTCCTTGTTGATAAAGAGTTTGCCGGCGCCGTCGATGCTCACCACCAGCGGGTCCTTCTGCTCCACCGGGGCCACGGCCTCGGTCTTGGGCAGGTTGATCGGAATCGCGTTGGTCAGCAGCGGCGCGGTGACGATGAACACCACCAGCAGCACCAGCATCACGTCCACCAGCGGCGTGACGTTGATCTCGCTCAGTACCTCATCGCTGTCCTGGGTCGAGAAGGCCATGTCAGGACGCCTCCTTCACTTTCTGTGCGCTGCCCTGGGCCGCGGCCTTGTGCGCGGTCGGGTGGATCAGCACACGGAACGAACTCTTCTGCGCCAGGCTGTAGAAGTCATGGGCGAAGTCATCCAGGTCGGCGGCGGTCAGCTTCAGGCGCCGCAGGAAGTAGTTGTAAACCAGCACCGCCGGTACCGCGACGGCGATCCCCACGCCGGTGGCGACCAGCGCCGCACCGATCGGCCCGGCCACGGTTTCCAGGCTCGCCGAGCCCGCCGCGCTGATGCCTTTCAGGGCTTCCATGATCCCCCACACGGTGCCGAACAGGCCGATGAAGGGCGAGGTGCTGCCGATACTGGCGACCACCGCCAGGCCGGTTTCCAGCGAACGCCGCTCACGGACGATCTGCTGGCGCAGGGCGCGCTCCAGGCGGTCCTGATGATTGATGGCCTGGCTCAGGTCCGCCGCATGGGGCGCCTCGCCGACCTGGATCGCCGCATAACCGGCTTGGGCCACGCGCGCCGCGGCGCCGGGCTGGGTTTCGCTGAATTCGGCCGCCGAGTCGAGGCTGGAGGCGGCCCAGAACTGTTTGTGGAACTTGCGATCCTGGGCCTTGAGACGGGCGAACTGCGCGCCCTTGAGCAGGGCCAGGCCCCAGGTGGCCACGGAAAAGACCACTAGCAGCCAGATCACCGCGCTTTCGATGGATTCGAGTGGAGATGCCAATAAACTCATGATGTGTCCCTCTGTATAACCCTTGTAAGAGCGAGCGTGCTCGCGATAGCGCCTGGCGCAGGCTCAATGAATCTTGAAATCGATGGGTACGCTGACCCAGCCGTCCTGGGCGACATCACCCTGCTTGGCCGGCACGAAGCTCCAACGCTTGACTGCCGATAACGCTGCGTCGTCGAGTTGCTGGCGACCACTGCTTTTCTGAATCTGGATCTCGCCGGGCTTGCCGCTGGCCAGTACATGCACCCGCAGCAGCACCGTGCCTTCCCAACCGCGACGCTGGGCCAGCGACGGATATTCCGGCGCCGGGTTCTTCAAGTACGCGGCGTTCGCCGAAGCCGGGGTCACGGGCGCCGGGGCCGGTGGCGCGGGCGGTGCCGGAGCGGCGACAGGCGCGGCCGGTTGTGGCGGCGCGGGCTGTTGCTGGACCGGTTTCGGCGCCGGCTTGGGCTCAGGCTTGGGGACCGGTTTCGGCTTGGGCTTGGGAATCGGCTTGGGCGGTGGCGGCTTGACCGCCAGTTCGTCCTCCACCGGCGGCGGTGGCTCCACCACCGGTTGTACCGGCTGCGGTGGCGGCGGTTCGACCACCGGCGGCGCCGGCCGGGAAAACTCGATGGTCATCGGTGGAATTTCCGGCGGCACGATCGGCAATACCGGGGTCGGCTTCTGGCTGATCCAGTAGATCACCGCACCGTGCAACAGCAGGGCAATCACCCCGAGGGCAATCGCCTCGCGCCGCCGCAGCCCGGCCTTGGGTGCCTTCTGCAGACGCAACTGGCCCAACGGCAAGCGATGCGGCCGGCCGAGATCGACCAAATCGCCGCTCGGTGCCTGACGCCACAGCACCTCATGTGCAGCACTGGCGGCGGTCTGGACATTGCCCATTGATTAACTCCCTACAGTCTTTTGCGAATAACCCGACCCACACCTGCGAACTCCCCCGGAGCAGCGTCGAGGGCTGAATGATTGGCGCCAGACACTTATCTCCGAAAGTAATCTTTAAAGTTATGGATAGATCGAAATCGCATATTTAAAGCCGTCATCTCGCGCCAGACCACACGGATCAAGGGCTGCAGGGAAGGAGTCAAAAAGCGATGCTTTTCGAGCATTGAAAATATTCGCCAAAGGCATTGCATCGCCACGGTAAAACCGAGGCGAAGTGACACCCGTAACGGAATAAAAAGAGACCGACCGAACGTCGATCAAGGAATCAGGCGCCCCCGGTAAAGCGAATCAAAAGGCCGCCTGCTCAAGCGAACCCTCAGACCTTCATCACCTGGCTCTCGCACAACTCCAACAACTGGTTTTCCAAGGCCTTGCCAGCCCGGCTCAACCCGCTGCGTCCGTACAGCGCCAGGCGCACGCCCTGGATGTCCGGCAAGCCGCTGGCGGCATCGAGCACGCGGTGCCCGGCGGCCACCACCCGCACCGGCAGCAGGCTGATGCCCAGCCCCGCCGCCACCGCCGAGCAGACACTGGCCAGGCTGGCGCTGGAGTAGCCGATGCGCCAGCGCCAACCGCCGACTTCAAGGTGGTGGAGCATTTCATGGCGATACAACCCGCCCACCGGGAAGGCCACCAGCGGCAACGGATCGCGGCCAAAGGCCGGGGTGGCGCGGCTGTCGACCCAGCACAGGGGTTCCGGCCAGGACCCCAGGCAGTCGTCGCTGGCGCCCATCTGCTTGACCAGCAACAGATCGAATTCGCCGCGCCGATAGAGGCGGGTCAATTCCGGGCCCAGCCCGCTGGTGACCTCCAGGCGCACGCCGGGATGGTCCTGGCCGAAGCGCGACAACAGCGGCATCAGCCGCTCGGCGGCAAAATCTTCCGGCACCCCGAGGCGCAGTACGCCTTCGCTCTGCTGATGCAGCAAGACATCGCTGGCCTCTTCGTTGAGGGCCAAGATGCGCCGCGCATACCCCAGCAGACGCTCGCCCTCGGCGGTGGCCACCACCCGGCGCTGGTCGCGGTCGAGCAACTGGCAGTCCAGGCTCTCCTCCAGCCGGCGCACCTGCTGGCTGACCGTGGACTGGGTGAGGTGCAGGCGCTCGGCGGCGCGGGTGAAGTTGGCGCAATCGACGACGGCGACAAAACTGCGCAGCAGCACAGGATCGAACATGGCAGCACCATTCTGAATGCCACTGATTGGCATGGTTATATTTAATTTCAGAATACATCAGCGCCTGACCATACTCGGCGTTCATTTACCGCACAGGGAGCCTGGTGCCATGCGTTACCTGTCTTGCAAACACGCTGTCCTGGCGATCTGTCTGTTCGTGGTGGGGGTGGTGATGGCAAAGGATAACGAGCTGCTCGAAGCAGTCCGCGACGGGCAGTTGCCCAAGGTGCAGACGCTGCTGCGGCAAGGCGCGGACGTCAATGTGCGCGGCCTGGACGGCAGCAGCCCGTTGCTGCTGGCCACCGCCGCCAACCAGGTCGAGATCGCCCGGGCGCTGATCGAGGCCGGCGCCGACGTCAACCAGAAAAACCTGATCCACGACAGCCCCTACCTGCTGGCCGGCGCCAGCGGACGTAATGCGATCCTGCAACTGACCCTGGCCCATGGCGCCGACCTGAAAAGCACCAATCGCTATGGCGGCACCGCGCTGATCCCGGCCTGCGAGCGTGGGCATGTCGACACCGTGCGCCTGCTGATCGAGGCCGGTGTCGACCTCGACCACGTCAATCGCCTGGGTTGGACCTGCCTGATGGAAGCCATAGTGCTGGCCGATGGCGGCCCGGCACACCAGCAGATAGTCGCTCAGTTGATCGCCGCCGGCGCCGACCTGAACCTGCCGGACAACGCTGGCCTGAGCCCTCTGCAACAGGCGGAGAAACGCGGCCAGACCGCTATCGCCAAACTGCTGCGGGACGCCGGCGCGTCCTGATTTGTGCCTTAAGGAGCCCCCCATGAAAGACGATCAGGATTACCTGCAACGCGCCGTCGAACTGGCCCGGCAAAACGTCGCGGCCGGTGGCCGGCCATTCGGCGCGGTGCTGGTGCGCGACGGCCAGGTGCTGGCCGAGACGGTCAATCAGATCCACCTGAGCCAGGACCCCACCGCCCACGCCGAACTGCTGGCCATCCGGGTCGCCAGCCAGCGGCTCGGCCCACGCCTGGACGGCTGCGTGATCTATGCCAGCGGCCAACCCTGCCCCATGTGCCTGAGCGCCATGTACCTGTGCGGTGTGGCGCGCGCGGTGTTCGCCGCGGACAACGCCAGCGCCGCGCCCTTCGGCCTGTCCACGGCGGCGGTCTACGAACAACTGGCCCAGCCCCTGGCGGCCCAGCGCTTGCCGGTGCAGCACCTGCCACAAGCGGCGATGAACGAGATCTACCGCGACTGGCAGGTCCGCCATGCCGCTCGCTGAGTCGCGCCTGCGCCGCCTCGGCGGCTGGGCCCTGCTGATCGCCCTGGGGCTCAATCTGCGGCCGATCATCAGCTCCATCAGCCCGCTGCTGATGGAGATTCGTGGCGCCACCGGCATGAGCTTCCAGAGCAGTGCCTGGCTCACCAGCCTGCCGGTGGTCTGCATGGGCCTGGTGGCATTGCTCGGGGTGCGCCTGGAAGCCCGCCTGGGAGAACGGCGCGGCGTCGCCCTTGGCCTGTTGATGATCCTCTGTGCCTGCCTGGCTCGGTTGCTCCGCGACCAGGCCAGCGCCCTGCTCGCCACCGCCCTGCTCGGCGGCGCCGGCGTGGCCTTGATCCAGGCGCTGGTGCCGGCGCTGATCAAGCGCCAGTTCCAGCAGCGGGTGGCCTTGGCCATGGGCATTTATTCGGCTTCGCTGATGGGCGGCGGCGGCCTCGCGGCATTGCTCAGCCCGCATGTCGCCACGCACTTCGCCCATTGGCAGGCGGGGCTCGGCGTATGGTTGCTACCGGCGCTGGCGGCCCTGCTGTTGTGGTGGCTGCTGCCTTTCGCCGGGTCGGGGCAGCGCCTCAACGCCCCTTCCATCAGCCTGTGGCGCAACCGTCGGGCCTGGTTGCTGGCGCTGTACTTCGGCCTGGTCAACTGCGGCTACATGAGCATGGTCGCCTGGCTGCCGGCCTATTACCTGCAGCTGGGCTGGAGCGCGACCCAGAGCGGCTCGCTACTGGCGTTCATGACCATCTTCCAGGTCATCGCCGCGCTGTTGATGCCCGCCCTGGCGCAGCGCCAGAGCGACCGTCGGCCATTGCTCGCCATCAGCCTGAGCGCCCAGGCCCTGGGCTTCAGCGGCCTGGTGCTGTGGCCGCTGCAGGCCCCGCAGCTGTGGATGGCGCTGATCGGCTTCGGCCTCGGCGCCTGTTTCGCCCTGAGCCTGATCCTCACCCTCGACCACCGTCGCGATCCCCGGGAAGCCGGGCAACTGGCGGCCTTCGTGCAAGGGGTGGGGTTCCTGATCAACGCCGTGTCGCCGTGGATGACCGGCTGGCTGCGGGAACTCACCGGCAGCTTCATCAGCGCCTGGTGGGTACTGATCCTGACCGTGCTGGCCATGCTGGTGTTGACCCGGGTATTCAGCCCCTCCAGCTACCGGGAGTCGCAGTCGACAACCGTGGCACCACAACCGATACCCACGGGAAGCACCTCGACCTCCGCCTGACAAGGCCCATGGCCATCATGCGCAACTTCTTGCGCACCTGGCTGTGGATAACTCTGTGAGCAGATGCTCAAGGGCTTTATAAACCGTGCCATGCAGCCGAGTGCGCAACTTCTTGCACAGCACTGCGCAAGAAGTTGCGCACTTTCAGCGGCTTTCGCCCGGGAAATACTGTCACCGATCTCCAAAATCACCTGAAGCCCTTGATCCATAAGGCGCTTCCAGCTCCTGGCACGCTCCTTGATATCTACCAGGGCACCCAACCGGGCGATTCGTCCCACCGGGCACCTTTATTTTTTAGCAAGGAGAGCATCCATGGCTACACCAGCGTATATGTCCATCACCGGTACCAAACAAGGTCTGATCACCGCCGGTGCCTTCACCGCTGACTCCGTTGGCAACACCTACCAGGAAGGCCACGAAGACCAGGTCATGGTTCAGGGTTTCCAGCACGAAGTGATCATCCCGCGTGACCCGCAGTCCGGCCAGCCAACCGGCCAGCGCGTTCACAAACCAGTGGTCATCACCAAAGTATTCGACAAGGCTTCGCCACTGCTGCTGGCTGCCCTGACCTCCGGTGAGCGTCTGACCAAGATCGAAATCCAGTGGTACCGCACCTCCGCCGCCGGCACCCAAGAGCACTACTACACCACCACCCTGGAAGACGCGATCATCGTCGACATCAAAGACTACATGCACAACTGCCAGGACCCATCGAACTCGCACTTCACCCACCTGGAAGACGTGCACTTCACCTACCGCAAAATCACCTGGACCCACGAAGTCTCCGGTACTTCCGGTTCCGACGACTGGCGTTCCCCGGTCGCGGGCTAAGTCCGGCCGACCGTTACACCAACATCGGCCAGCTCTGCTGGTCGATGTTGTTTACGCCATAAGGGATTTCTTGCGTTCGTCGGCGCCCGGCCCCGGGCTCGACCCACGCGGCAGTACTGCACGAGGAACAAGGGATGTTCGCGCCGGCCAATCAGACCCACTTCAGCCTGACCGTCGAAGGTCTTTCCAACGACCTCCAGGTACTGTCCTTCACCGGACGGGAAGCCATCAGCCAGCCCTTTGCCTTCGAGGTCGAGCTGGTCAGCGCCCAGGCCGCCCTGGACCTGGAAAGCCTGCTGCACAAACCGGCCTTCCTGCAGTTGGCGCAGAACGGCACCGGCATCCATGGGCAGATCTACCGCGTCGCCCAGGGCGATTCCGGCAAGCGCCTGACCCGCTACTCGGTGACCGTGCGCCCCCACCTGGCCTACCTCGCGCACCGCATCAACCAACGCATCTTCCAGAACCTCACGGTGCCGAAAATCATCGGCCAGGTCCTCGAAGAACACGGCATCCAAAGCAATGCCTACCAGTTCCAGCTGGGTTCGATCTATCCCGAGCGCATCTACTGCGTGCAGTACGACGAATCGGACCTGCATTTCATCCAGCGCCTGTGCGAGGAAGAAGGTATCCACTACCACTTCCAGCACAGCGCCGACAGCCACAAGATCGTCTTCGGCGATGACCAGACGGTGTTCCCGAAACTGGCGCCAGTGGCCTATCAGCAAGACTCCGGCATGGTCGCCAACGACCCGGTGATCAAGCGCTTCGACCTGCGCCTGGAGGCCCGCACCAGCCGCACCACCCGCCGCGACTACGACTTCGAGAAACCGCGCCTGACCCTGGAGAGCGACGCCAAGAGCGAGTTCAAGCCGGACCTCGAGGATTACGACTACCCCGGCCGTTTCGTCGATCGCGAGCGTGGTAAGCACCTGGCCAAGCGCGCCCTGGAACGCCACCGCAGCGACTACCGGCTGGCCGAGGGCAAAAGCGACCAGCCGCTGCTGGTCAGCGGCCATTTCCTGGCCCTGAGCGAACACCCGAAAGCGCAATGGAACGACCTCTGGCTGCTCACCGAGATCGTCCACGAAGGCAAGCAGCCGCAGGTGCTGGAAGAGTCGGTGACCAGCGACACCACGGCCCTGAAGGACGATTTCCACCAGGGCTATCGCAACCGCTTCCAGGCCACGCCCTGGGACGTGCCCAACCGGCCGCCGCTGCTGCATCCGAAACCACGCATCCTCGGCAGCCAGAGCGCGGTGGTCACCGGGCCCAAGGGCGAAGAGATCCACTGCGACCAGTACGGCCGGGTCAAGGTGCAGTTCCACTGGGACCGCGAAGGCCAGTCGGACGACAAGACCAGCTGCTGGCTGCGCGTGTCCTCGGCCTGGGCCGGCGCCCAGTACGGCGGCATCGCCATCCCGCGGATCGGCATGGAAGTGCTGGTGACCTTCCTCGAGGGCGACCCCGACCAGCCGCTGATCAGCGGCTGCCTGTACCACAAGGAAAACGTCGTCCCCTATGAGCTGCCGGCGCACAAGACCCGCAGCACCTTCAAGACCCTCAGCTCCCCTGGCGGCGGCGGTTACAACGAGCTGCGCATCGAGGACAAGAAGGGCCAGGAACAGATCTTCCTGCACGCCCAGCGCGACTGGGACGAGAACGTCGAGCACGACCAGAAGATCCGCGTCGGCAACGAGCGCCACGACACGGTCGAGGCCAACAGCTACAGCGAATTCAAGGCCGAGGAACACCACACCGTGCACGCCGACCGCAAGGTCGAAGCCCGCGCCAGCGACCACCTTACCGTCGGCGCCAACCAGCACATCAAGATCGGCACCGGGCAGTTCATCGAAGCCGGCCAGGAGATCCACCTCAATGCCGGGGTGAAGGTCGTGATGGAAGCCGGCAGCGAGCTGACCCTCAAGGGCGGCGGCAGCTTTATCAAGCTCGACGCTGGCGGCGTGACCATCAGCGGCCCGCAGGTCAAGGTCAACTCCGGCGGCGGCCCGGGCAGCGGCTCCGGCGCCGCCCCCCTGATGCCCGGCGTGCTGAAGCAGGCCGACGCCGACAAGGCCGGCGCCCTGCTGACCCCGGCGCAAATCAACACCCTCAAACGCAATGCGCCTTTCTGCGAAGAGTGCGAAAAGTGCAAGGACGGTGCCTGTGCCATCTGATCGCCTGACACCCCAAGCCTGGCTCGCCCAGCAGCCGCTGCAAGCCGACGAACGCCTGTACCTGGTCATCAGCAACGCCAGCGACGCCGACCCGCTCAAGGACTTCTACCAGACCCAGGGCGCCAGTGGCCTGACCGCCCTCTGGAGCGGCACGCCCTACGCCGACTGGAAGCCGGTGATGCCTTACCTCGTCGAACTCAAACCGAACGCCCCCTTCCTCGACTGGATCGCCACCACCGACGCCGACGACTGGGGCTGGCTCGCCGTCTCCAACTGCGAACCGCCGGTGGTGTTCGAACACCTGCGCAGCCTGACCCAGGTGAAGATGCCGGACGGCGCCGAGGTGTTTTTCAGGTTTTGGGATGGGCGGCATATTTATCCGATTCTGGAAGGCCTCGGTGCCGCCGCCGGTGAAGTGCTGCCGGTCTTCACCCGCTACTGGATCAACGGCCAAACCCTGGAAACTGGCACACGCCCGGTGCCGAGGGTCAAAGAGTGGCCGTGGTGGGAAGTACCCAAGGCCTTGCTCGATCAACTGGCCAAGAAAGACCCGACCACCCTGATCGACAACCTGATGCAATGGCTGAGCGAGGAACGCCCAGACCTGTACGACGCTTTCCCGGAGGCCGTGCTGCGCCACAAGGTCGCCCACTTCGTGCGCCGCCCCGATGCCCCGAAAGCCCTTAACGAAGCACTGCTTAACCACCTGATTCTGGAGCAAGGCTGATGGATCGCGTTGCCTTTATTGACGAAGAACTGAAGAACTTCGATAACAGCTTAAAAACCTATCGAAAATTGGTCGAAACCAAGGCAGCCCAGACTCTGGATCAGCTCCCTCAATTTTTTGACTGGCCAGCGATATTTGGAATGAACCGAGTTGTCAAACTCGGTAGTACCAGTACCAAAGTCAGCATGAACGATACTGGTTTTTCGTCCGCCGTTGCTGAATGTCCACGCAATGGGAAATTATTGATCGAAAGCAAATTCGTATCGGTTTACGACATTCCTGTTGGAAACATCACAGTCGAAATTGTGCCTGTAAAAGGTGGGACGGCCGTCCCTCTCACACTGGATGACCAAGGCAAAGGGGTGTATGCAGGAAAGCCCGGGGAAAAATATTATGTCCGCGTCCAAAGCAAGGTCACCCAGGAACAGGTAACCGAACTGTTCACCTCGTACGACACTCTAACTTTCGACCTGAAAGCATGGTTGGAAGATGAATGGAAAAAATATAGGCCGCTCTGGCCGAACCAAACGGTTCCAACTATCTATATGGCCCAGCTTGAAGGCTTCTTTAATGGTAGCTGGAATGCAATTAAAGGTGCTTTTGACGGCATCAAGCGCATCTTTGAAATACTGAAAGCCCCTGGAGAATTCGCTGATGAAATTGGTCAGGATGCTGCTGATCTGATCAAGCTCGCCAAAGAAACACCAGCTGCCATGGAGAAGCTAATGCTTCTAGCCAGCGACCAGGCAGCACTCTTTTTATTGATTAAAACCGCCGCAATCTGGCTGATTGAGCTACCACCGACGCTGATTACAGGACAAGTCGCTGAACAACTATCTAGTGTGGTCGTCACGATTCTGATCGATCTCATATTGGTGATTATCCTGACGTTCGCAGCGGAAGGGGCAGGCATTCCTTACCTGATGGCCCGACTGGCGAAATATGGAACAAAAATCGTCGAGACAGCCGTCAGTTTTGTGAAGGCTATCGTCAAGCTTCTGAAAATCTTCATGGAGAAGATTGAGGTCTACAAAAAACTCGCCACTCGATCTGCAGTAGGTACGTTTGAAAGGGGTAAAGTAAGAATTAACTGGGACCGTCAGAATCATGCCAAGGTAAAAGAGACGCCACACTTAGACGATCAACCCAGACAGTCAACCAGTCACGACGATAAAAAAGTCGCGAGTTCCAGTGAAACCCGTGTTCGCGGCTGTCCGGTTTCAATGGTCACTGGCGAAGAACTGCTGACACTGACAGATGGTCAACTCGATGGCCTCATGCCATTTGCCTGGACCCGTCTATATCGCACCAGCGCTGCAGAAGTCGACTGTGGGCTCGGTTACGGCTGGAGTCACGCTCTAGCGCAACGCTTGGAGATCAGCGGTGACGACATCATTTGGACCGATCACGAAAATCGCATCACCAGCTTCCCAATGCCTAACCAGCAGCGCCCAGCTATTACTAATAGCCTGTCCAAAGCTGCAATCTTCCTCGGCCGAGATCCATCAGAACTGATCCTTACACAGGCCGGTGAGCATCCGCGCCTTTACCACTTCCGCTATAACAGCAAAGGCGCCACGCTATTCGCCATTAGTGACAACTATGAAAATCGCCTAAATATCAGCCGCGATATTCAGGGGCGGATCAAACGTATCGACAATGGCGCCGGACGCGCCCTACTGCTGCGTTACGACCGAACACTTATCGTCGCAATCGATTATCAGCATTTCACTCCAGCGGACACCCTGGAAGATGCTTGGAGCACCGTTCAAACCCTGATCAGTTACAGCTACGATGCACAGCATCGCCTGATAGCGGCAAAAAACGCTGCGGGTGAAACAGAGCGTTATGCCTATGACGAACAAAACGTCATTCTTGAGCGCCAGTTAGCGGGAGGTGCAAGCTTTTTTTGGGAGTGGGAGCGCGAGGGCAAATCGGCACGTTGTACCCGCCACTGGGCCAACTTCTCACAGATGGATCAGCGCTACCTCTGGGACGATAAAGGCAGCGTCACCGTCGTGGATACCGATGGCAGTGAAGAGATTTATACCCATGACAGTCAGGCGCGCTTGATCAGCAAAGTCGACCCGAATGGTGCTGAGCATCTCAACATCTACGATGAAAAGGGTCGGCTAATTGCAGAAAAAGATCCACTCGGAGCAGTCACCGAATATCAATACAACGAGGCCGGGAAACTAGAGGTCGTCATTCCCCCAGAAGACGAGCCCACCTTGTATGACTACACCAATGGTTATGTCACAGAAATCCAACGTGGCAATGCCCTATGGAGATATCAGCGCAATAGCCAAGGTGATATCACCCAACAGATAGACCCACACGGTAACACCACCCACTACAGCTACGACCGACAGGGCCGCCTGCTGGATATTCGTCACCCCGACGGCAGCCGCCATCAACTAGGCTGGAACGGCCTCGGCCAATTGCTGGAAGAACGCCTGCCCGACGGTGGCCAGCGCAAATACCGCTACGACGCCCTCGGCCGGCAAATCACCCGCCAGGACGAAAGCGGCGCCATCACCCACTACCAGTGGGACGCCGCCAACCGCCTGGTACAGATCACCCTGCCCGGTGGCGCCACCCGCGCCTTCAGCTACAACGCCTACGGCAAAGTCACCGCCGAACGCGACGAGCTGGGCCGCATCACCCGCTACGAATACGCCGACAACCTGCACCTGGTCAGCCGCCGCATCAACCCGGACGGCAGCCAGCTGCGTTATCGCTACGACAACGCGCGCCTGCTGCTCACCGATATCGAAAACGAGCGCGGCGAACAGTACCACCTGGATTACTACCCCAACGGCCTGATCCAGCAGGAAACCGGCTTCGACGGGCGCAGCACCGCCTATGCCTATGACCTCAATGGCAAGCTGCTGAAGAAAACCGAGTTCGGCGACGACGGCAGCGAGCTGGTCACCGAATACCAGCGCGATGCCGCTGGCCGGCTGCTGGTGAAAACCCTAGCCGATGGCGAAGAGATTCACTACAGCTACGACGCCCTAGGGCGCCTGGTGGGTGTCGACGACGGGCATTGGCCGCTGGCCTACGAATACGACCTGCAAGACCGCCTGATCACCGAACACCAGGGCTGGGGCACCCTGCGCTACGAGTACGACAAGCTCGGCCAGCTCAGCCATTGCCGTCTGCCTGACGGCAGCAAGCTCGACTACCGTCATGCACCCGGCGGCCAGCTCAGCAGCATCGACCTCAACGGCTCGCGCCTGACCAGCCACCAGTTCAGCGCCGGCCGCGAACAGCAGCGCCAACAGGGCCTGCTGCTCAGCCAGTACCAGTACGACGAACAAGGCCGCCTGCAAGCCCACAGCGTCAGCCAGCAACAGCACGGCCAGCACCACAACCTCTACCGCCGCGCCTATGCCTACGACGCCAACGGCAACCTCGCCGGCATCGACGACAGCCGCAAGGGCAACCTGCGTTATCACTACGACCCGCTGGATCGCCTGATCAACGTGCGCGGTGCAACACCAGAGAGCTTTGCCCACGACCCGGCCGGTAACCTTCTAGGCCAGGGCGACCAACCCACGGCCAACCTGGCCAACGTCAAAGGCAACCGCCTGCTGATGCAAGGCGACCGCCACTACGACTACGACGCCTTCGGCAACCTCAGCCGCGAACGTCGTGGTGCGGGTCAAAAGCTGGTCACGGAATATCAGTACGACTGCCAGCATCGACTGATCGGCGTGAGCCTGCCCGGTGGCAGCACCGCGACCTACAAGTACGACGCCTTCGGCCGCCGCATCGCCAAAACCGTTGATGGCCGCACTACCGAGTTCCTATGGCAGGGAGAACGGCTGATCGCCGAGAGTGGTGAAAACCGCTATCGCACTTACCTCTACGAACCCGGCACCTTCCGCCCGCTGGCCATGCTCGATGGCGAAGGCCCGACGCAGGCTACACCGTTCTACTACCAACTCGACCACCTCGGCACGCCGCAGGAACTGACCGCCTATAGCGGCGAGATCATGTGGTCGGCGAAGTATCGGGCGTATGGCAACCTGGCAGCGCTGGACGTTTCCGAAATCGACAACCCACTACGTTTCCAAGGGCAGTATTTCGATACGGAAACCGGGCTGCACTACAACCGCCATCGCTACTACAATCCGAGTTCTGGACGGTTCTTGACCCCGGACCCGATCAAGCTGGCGGGGGGGTTGAACAACTACCAGTACGTGCCTAACCCCACGGGGTGGGTGGATCCGTTGGGGTTGAACGGAGAATGTCCTGGTGGAGATGATTGCAAACCAAATGCCGGTGAAGCCCCAACAGCGAAGTCAAAGGTGGATGAGGGTGATGCAAAGCCCATTAATCCTTATGATGAAAATATATTTGGTCATGCGTTTACCAAGCATGGACAAAACAACACAGAATTTTTGAAGCGCCGCTCTGCTGCCATGGGACGTGCAAATGGCCAATGGATAGATGATGCCGCCGCTGCCGAGTTTATCAATAGCGTTCCGGGAACTGGGACTATAGTTGTCGATCTACCGTCCCACGTCCCTGCTCGGTTAGTAAATCCCGATGGTACTTTCACCCTTATTTCAAAAGCAACTATCGTGAGAAAGGGAAATGGCAAGTTGATTACAGCATTCCCTGGGGAGAACTGATATGGAATATTATGGGGCTTCAGCTAGTGAGCGAGAAGTTGTATCAACTCTTCTGGGGCTACCGTTAGACGCAATGGGGCAAGATTGGGAGTTCATTCTCTCAGACTCAAAGCTAGTGGCTCCTGCTATCAAAATTCTATTGGCAATGGATGATAGCTGGGGGGTTCGTGCTGCAATAGCATGTATATTGATTTCCAGCCTATATGAGTATTATCGCGATGAAGAGCAAGACCATCCATTACGCGAAGATGCTATATCGGCCTTAAAAAAAGATTCGACCATACTAGAGGCGATGCGCATATTTTGGCTGAGCGATGGCAACCACTACATATGTAGAATCCTATCCTCCTAGCTTAAATACAAAATTATATTAAAAGGCTACCTTTTAGGCAGTCTATTCCAAAGACTGTTAGCACCCAAGATTTCTTGCTTATTGAATTTTTTAAAATAGAATTTTCCTACAGAACGAATCAACTTTGGCCAGCTTGTATGGATTTAGTCTGGCAGATAGGATCTTCAAGTCGCTGCAAATCAGTGACAAGGGTGTGGAAGCCCTTTGAGATCCAAGTGAAAGAACCTCCATTAAGCATGTCTTTTACATGCTGTTAAATTATGGCGGTTGTATGCGGGGCACTTTCGAGTGCGCCGGGTTCCTGGATCCTCGGTCTTCCACACCCGTGTACAACTGCCACCCCTCATGTGGAAGTGATGCAGGCAGTTTCTGAAACTGACCCAGGAGATCATCTATGTCTCGCTACATGCCCATCACAGGAATCGACAACAACTTTCCTTCGCTGCTGGTCGACACACAAGCCCCCATCGATGTGCTGCATGACACCGCCGCATACCGTATTCGATGCGTCACCCAACTACTTGAAACAATTTCTCTAACCGAAAACTTCAACAGCGACCCGCTACTGCTACAAGATTTGTCGCGAGTGATCGTCATCCCACTCCGCGACGGCTGTGACCTGATGGATGTCATCGGCCGCAGATTGCAGGATCAAGCTCTGAACGCTTAACCCCGTTCTTTAAAAAATCAGCAATGCCTTATCAGCGCAGCGTGACGACCTGCGCTGATCTTTCAACGGCAACCAACGCAAATATTGCTACGACACCTTCGGCAATCTCAGCCGCAAACGCCGCGGCGTGGGCCAGAAACTGGTCAGCGACATCGCCTGATCGGCGTCAGCCTACCGGGTGGTAGTACTCTGATGATCGCTGGGGCGAACAAGAAGTTCTTCTGAAAAATCTTCGCCAGAACGATATTGAGGTATTTAAACCATGAAACTACTAGAATTATTAAAAAATAGCTTTAGCTTATCAGAAACTCTAAACAGCTCCGCCGAAAGCATCAGCAACGAGATCAACGAAGACTTCTCTTACAAGAACGATTACATAATAAAGAAAACAAGCAAGGCTTATAGCGACGAAATATGCATACAAAAAAATATAGCCAACAATTCAAACATGCAAATCCCAGGCGTCAAAGACCCTATAAACGAATTAAGAAAAATATCGCCTGGCACAATTATTTCCATGCGATTTATTGACAGCAATAATTGGGCCGGGAGAATTTTCTCTAATGAAGAAAAGCTAGTCGGCCTGATATTAGGCAAAAAGAAAAATACAAACTGGGCAACTCCCCCAAACTGGGATGGGTCTGAGGAAATGTTAAAAAAACACAATACAGAAAACAAATAATCTACGTCTCACGGAGGAATCTAGCATTCAAAATACAGCAATTGAAATTGCTATCCCTCAAAATCAAACAGAACCGGCTGAAGAGTTCAAGATATACACATCCCAATAACTGACGCTATACATAAAAACCTTACCTTCGACAACGATGTATGCGAGCTGGGACTATAGTTATCGATCTCCCCCAAACGTACCTGCCCGGTTAGCACATTACATGAAGTGCTTCTTGATCTTTTCATTTTCAAGAACTTATATCCAAAATCAAGATCAAGCGTATACCAGATAAAACGCCGCGATTTTTCATAGACGTTCCTACAGAACGCATCGACTTCTGCCAAAATACGGAACGGGTGGCTCGCAACAACTCATCCCGAAACCGGGTAACCCCACTGTCATTAAAGTGGGTGAAGTCACTATTTTACCGGAGAAATAAAAGTGCTTACCGACCAACAGGCCCGCTTATCTCTCAAAGAACTGAGCGAAAAATACCTCAAGGGAAGAGACCCCGATTATGAACGTCTGATCGAAATCGTTGAGGATCCGTCGCGGCAAGTACCCATCAGAGGAGTGTTGGAAGACATTCGACGGTTCAATAACGTGCAGTTCACGCAACAAGAACTGGAACTGATCGATGAACTTTTATATATGTATGGATAAGTAGCCTCCACGCTAATGCCTAACGCCGCGCTAGTCTATTTGGTGCCAGCCTCCCCGGAATGCTCCGGGGACCTCCTATCAACAGATGCATAAAGGGTTGGACGAAGAATTCAACAGAACCGATGTTCCAAGCCTATCTCACGTGCAAGAATTGGAGCTTCCCAATGAACTACTTAGCCAATGAAATCGATGCAGTACTCAAAGAACAAGAAATCGCCTATGAGAAATTATCCTCAGAAAACTTAACAAAACCAATCTCAGACATAAAAACAACCTTTTTCATTCAAGCAAAAGAGCTTGATCCGGCAAACATGATAAACCCTCAAAAAGAGCACGACCCTGACTTCTGGAGAACAGTTGACCAACTGCAATACTTAGAGAGCCCAGTACTAATAGTTCGTGACAACCAAACTCATGCATGGGAACTGAAGACTTCAAAGGACTTAAAAACTCTATTTTCCGAGACCACCGGCTTCCCTTTTTGGATAACCGATGCAACACTTAACTTCCTAATATACGTAGACAACCACGACTGCGTGCACTTATCTCAATCATACAAAAAGAGCATCAACACAGTTAAAAATCAATAATACCCACTTCCAAAGACAAACCTTAACTAAAAACCATGTACCTAAACAAAGTTCCCGAAACCGAATCCGCTTCATACATCGGAGGAAAACCAGCCCTTCCCCACGGAGTGAGCATCCCCAAGAGCCCAAACGGCAGCTTGATGAGCTTTTACTTCACTCTGCAATTTCCAGAGGCTCACTCACTACATGACCACACACTAAGTATTTTTGCCGCGACTGACGACTTCAACGAAGACCATACGATTCCTGAAATGCTCAAGCCCCCACTATTCGGGGCAACAATTCCTGACAGCTTCTTAAGGGACTACCAAAAATATTTTGCAGCCCTTCTTTTCAGGAATGAAGAAAAGACCTATGCGAGTGACTATCCGACACGGATCGCAATGACTCCTTTAGCGTTTAGTCATAGTAAAGGCAGTGATGTGTTCGGTTGGGCTGGTGATAAGCCCAAGTGGCTCATGGGTGATGAGACACCAGCCCAGTACAAGGGAATGGCCTTGGACTTTTTATTTCAAGTACGCGGAGAACAGTCATTTCCGATTATTGACACCGCCCCTGCACAGCAAGAAATGGATATCTTTGGCAAAAGCAAGCCCCGAATAAAAAGAAACTATACGTTATTCAACCAGAACGAAATTTATTTCTTTGGAAGTAGAACAGAAGATGTTGATGATCGAGTCTACATCATCACTCAATGCGACTGATATAAAACTCAACCAGTAGTACAGGCCAATGAATACACTGACGCTCAGTCAAAGAAGCATTATCCACAACTGTTTGCTCGACCTTAAAGACTCTTCCTCCCTAAACAATTCAAG
This sequence comes from Pseudomonas sp. GW460-12-10-14-TSB1, assembly GCF_017349775.1. Lineage (NCBI taxonomy): Bacteria > Pseudomonadati > Pseudomonadota > Gammaproteobacteria > Pseudomonadales > Pseudomonadaceae > Pseudomonas > Pseudomonas sp. GW460-12-10-14-TSB1. The sequence continues at coordinate 7,668 of NZ_JACNAC010000037.1, read as the reverse complement.
CTTTCTACCGATAGCCTTGGACAAACTCATAGCCTCAGAAGGTTTCGGTATAGAAATGTCTGGAGTCTTTATCAGCACTGATGAAGACCTTGAAAACATCCCCGAATACCTAAAAGAAGGAATAGCATTCGAGTTCATGGGCGAGCATGTAGTGCTTTCATTTTCTGACGGAGTCTCCGCCATCAGCAACTGGTGCGACAATAACGCCATGTCAGACCGTGAAAGCATTTTGCTAAAATGCAAAATATTGAAAGCAAAATTTTCAACGGAAGATTAATCAGTAGCCAACATCAAACTCGCAGCGATGACAGGGATGCTGAGACTGACGGGAACACTACCCTAGCTGCCTCTGCACACTGCTCATGCTTCACCCGCTGCCCATGCTCGACGGGAATCCCGCTCACAAGTCAGCCGTCTTTCACTACGAAAAAACTGTCGAACCTACTGCTCTGCCCGCCCCGCATTTGTTTATCCCAGCCTTCATCCGTCTAATCCCTATCCCATCCACCGCTGCACAACGAAGATCCCATGACTCGATACATGCTTTACCCGCTGTTCCTGCTTTCCATTCTGCTGACTGGCTGCGCCACCAAGCTCGACGTGGCGCTCAATGGCACGCCGGATCCGGACTATCAATTTGATCGGCAGGCGCTGGTGCTGGTGACGGTTACCCAGGGCAATGACGAGCATGCGCTCAATGCCCGTTATTACCTGCGCGACATGGTCAATGCCATGAAGGATCAGGGGTTTCGGGAGGTGTTTACCGAGGCGACGCTGCCGAAGAAGCATGCGCCGATCAAGATGACGGTGACGCTGGATATCGGCAGCAAGAAGGTGACTTATCGCTATACCGCTACCGAGTATGGGCAGGTGCAGAACAGCACCTCCACGGTGTGCAAGGATGGCAAGAAAAAGGACAAGCTGGTCTGCACCAGTACGCCCAACACCAGCTATGGCCCGGTGGGCACTTCGGAGCGGACCGGTTACGCCAGGCTGACCACCTTTACCGTGACGGCCAGGGATGAGGCCAGCAGGCGTGCGGTGTATCTGCTGCGGGTGTCGTCGCAGAACGACGATTGCCAGGACGGTAAGGTCGAGGCCTTTGTGGTTCAACAAGGCCTGCAGAACCTGGATTTCCGCGACCGGGTGCAGCGCAATTACACGGTGACCATGCCTGATGGTTACAGCTGCAAGTAAGCCTCTTCTGTAGGAGCGGCCGGTAGACGCTCGATGGCTCGCGATAGCATCAACCCTGGCACACCGAGGCGCCTGCATCGCGGGCAAGCCTCGCTCCTACAGAAGCACAGGTCATCCGGTCAGAAGTCGTAGCGGCCGGTCACGCCAAGGGTTCGTGGCGTGCCCAGCAGCCCCTCATACCCGCCATTCCCCCCCGACCACAGCGTGGTGTAGTAGGTCTTGTCGAAGGCGTTTTTCAGCCATAGCGATACGTCCCACTGCCCTTGCTCATAGTTGCCACGTAGCCCGGTGGAGAGGTTGACCACCGCGTAGCTGGGGATCTGGCTGTAGTCGGAATCCTCGACGGTGCCGACGGCCTTGGAGCGGAAGGCGTAGCTGCCGGTGACGTAAGGTTCGAGGCCGTTGTCCAGGTTCCATTTGTATTCGCCGTTGGCGTTGCCGATCCATTTCGAGGCGCCGACCACCTGGTGGCCGCTGAGGTCGCAGGAGGCCGGGGCACCCGGGCGTAGGCTGACTTCGGGAGGGCATGGCGCGTCCTTGTAGGACAGGTAGCGCACATCGTTGTAGGAGCCGTTGAGGTTGAGGGTCAGGCCACGGAGGGGGATCAGGGTGCTTTCGAATTCCACGCCCCGTGAGCGCACCGAGCCGGCGTTGGTCAGGTATTGCACACGGTTGTTGGCGTCGTAGGCGTTGGTCTGGTAGCCATTGACCTGGGTCCAGAACAGGTTGGCGTTGAGTTGCAGGCGCTTGTCCCACAGGGTGCTCTTGAAACCCAGCTCGGCGTTGTTGGCGCGCTCGGTGCCGATCAGCAGCGAGTCGGCGCCGGCGGTGGGCGCCGAGCCGACCGCGAGGTTGACCCCGCCGGACTTCTCGCCGTGGGACAGGGTGGCGTAGCCCAGCAAATCATCGGTGAAGCGGTAGCTGAGGTTGAGCAGGCCCGAGGGGCTGGTGCTGTACTGGTTGAGGTCGCCGGAGTCGTAGGCCCCGGCTCGCCCACGCCGCGCGGTGGCCGCGGCACCGGTCACTGCGGCGCCACCCACTGGCGCGTTACGGGTCACCCAGGCGCTTTTTTCTTCATAGGTACCGCGCAGGCCGGCGGTGAAATCCAGGCGCTCGGTGAGGTGCCAGGTGCCCTGGGCGAACAGCGCGAAGCTGTCGGTGCGGATATGCCCGTTGCCGATGCTGGTGACGTTGTTCAGGGCGCCGGTGGGCGTGCCGTTCCAGATGTCCGCCTTGGGTCCGTAATAGCTGAAGGATTTGTTATCGAGGTCGGAGCCGAAGTAGTAGGCGCCGAGCACATAATCGAAGAAACCGCCCGTGGGCGATGCCAGGCGGAATTCCTGGGACCACTGCTTATCTTCCACCGAGACCCCGGCGTTATAGCTGGCCGGCACGTTGAGGCCGTCGTCGTTGCGCGGGGTGAAGTCCCACCAGCGGTAGGAGCTGACCGAGGTCAGGGTGAAGTCGCTGGGCAGGGTCCAGTTGGCCTCCAGCGAGGTGCCGCCCTGGAACACCGTGACGTGCTGATCGTTGTCCAGGTTGACCTTGCGGTGCGTGCCGTCGACCAGGGTGGCGCCGGCCGCGGTGGCCCGCGACTGGTACTGGTTGACCCCATTGATGGTCGGCCCGGTGCTGTACAGCACCCGGGTGCCGGCGCTGGAATCCTCTTCGTTGTAGTCGCCGATCCAGCGCAGGTTGAAGTTCTCGTTGGGCTTGAACAACAGCTGGCCACGGAAGCCCTGGCGCGAGCCACCGTTGAGGTCATGGCCGTCGTGTTCGTTCTTGATATCGCCGTCGCTGCGGGTGCGATAGGCCGAAAAACGCCCGGCCAGCTCGTCGTTCAGTGGCCCGGAAATGGTGCCCTTGGTCTGGAAGTAGCCGTCCTCGCCCACCGAGGTCTCGATGCTGCGCTCGGGGGTGAAACTCGGCGCACGAGTGCTGATGTTGATCACCCCGGCGGTGGTGTTCTTGCCGAACAGCGTGCCCTGGGGACCGCGCAGCACTTCCAGCTGCTCGATATCCATCAGGTCGAACACCGCCATGCCCGGCCGCCCCAGGTAGACGTTGTCGATGTACAGCCCGACGCTGCCTTCCAGGCCGTCGCTGGCCGGGTTGTTGCCCAGGCCGCGGATCGACACGCTGGACTGGCGCGCGTGCATGTAGGCGACGTTGACGCTCGGCACCAGCTGCTGCAGATCCTGGATGCGATAGATCCGCTGGCTCTCCAGGGCCTGGCCACCGATCACACTCATCGGCGTCGGTACGTCCTGGGCGCTCTCCTCGCGACGCCGCGCGGTCACGGTCACGGTTTCCAGCTGGCCGCTGGCGGCGGGCCGGGCGGCATTGGCCTTGGCCGGGGCCTCGGCGGGCGTTTCGGCGTCAGCGGCATAGCCGTGGGACCAGCCGGCGCTACCGGCCAGCAGCAGGGCCAGCGGCAGGCGCTTGAGCCGTCGGGGCGAAATGGGGGACGCAAGGTTCAACGGGCTCATGGGCGGCTCCAGGGCAAAAAAACAGACTGATCCGTATATTCTTTTAAGTTATTTATTTATGTTTTTAATAAGATTTACGGAATAAGAGATTGCCTTTATAAAGAGTCGACCTAATGCATAGCCAATGCATTTCCCCGATATTTTCAATGTGAAAAATGCATATCGATCTGCGCCAGCTCCGTCACTTCATCGCCCTCGCCGAACAGCGCAGCTTTGTCGCGGCCGCCTTGGCGGTGAACCTGTCGCAATCGGCCTTCAGCCGCAGCATCCAGGCCCTGGAGCACAGCGTCGGCTGCCAACTGGTGGATCGCGGGCGCAAGGACCTAGCGCCGACCAAACAGGGGCTGGTGCTGCTCGAACATGCGCGGCGGCTGGTCAGCGGCGCGCAGCAACTGGCCAACGAGATCAGCCAGTTCAATGGCCTGGAGGCGGGCGAGCTGCGCTTCGGTTGCGGGCCGGCGCCGGCAGCGGGCTTGATCCCGCGGGCCATCGGCAGCTTTATCGGGCGTTACCCCAAGGCGCGGGTGCAATTCCAGGTGGATGACTGGCAAACCCTGAGCAAGCGCCTGCTCAGCGAAGAGTTCGAATTTTTCGTCGCCGACACCCGGCAGTTCGAAGCCAACCCGGATTACCTGACCCAGCGCCTGCGCCCACGCAAATGGCATTTCTGCTGCCGTGCCGGGCACCCGCTGGCCCGGCAGGAAAGCGTCAGCGCCGCCGAGCTGATGAGTTACCCACTGGCCGCGACCATCCGCCCGCCGAACCTGCGCAAGGTCGTGGTCGATCTCAGCGGCCGGCCGGACTTCATCCCGAATGTGGAATGCGAGAACAGCTACAGCCTGCTCGGCGTGGTGATGCGCTCGGATGCGATCGGCATCATCGGCGCCTACAGCGATGCGCTGCACAACGCCCGGGGCGAGTTGGTGTGCCTGAAGATTGAGGGCCTGGCCGACGACCTGGAGGAGCTGTACACCCGCTACGGCATCGTCAGCCGCGCCGGGTACCGGCTGTCGCCGCTGGCCGAGGAGATGATCGAGGAGATCAAGCGCACCGACGCGCTGGATGAGGATGTGTGTTCCCTGGAGAACTTCGCAGTCTGATCCGGCCCAATCGCGGGCAAGCCTCGCTCCTACAGAAGAAGATTGCGCGTGCTTTTGTAGGAGCGAGGCTTGCCCGCGATGAGGCCCTCAAGCCCCATGCACAACCCGCATAAAAACCATGCGCCAAATGCGCTTGTCGTTACGCCCGGCGAAAGCGAAAACCCTCACCTGTCTTTCGATCGGTGAACCCCATGTCCAACCCCGCCCAACCCGTGCGCAACGTGCTGTACATCATGTGCGACCAGCTGCGTCGCGATTACCTGTCGTGCTACGGCCACCCCCATCTGCATACGCCGAATATTGACCGCCTGGCCGCCGCCGGCGTGCGCTTCAGCCGCGCCTACACCCAGGGCACCATCTGCGGGCCGTCGCGGATGTCGGCCTACACCGGGCGTTATGTCAGCAGCCACCAGGTGGCGTGGAACGCCGTGCCGCTGCCCCTGGAAGAGCTGACCATCGGTGACTACCTGAACCCCCACGGCATCCGCACCGCGCTGGTAGGCAAGACCCACGCCACGCCCAACCTCGATGCCCTGCAACGCCTGGCGATCGACCCCGAGAGCCAGCAGGCCGAAGCCCTCAACGAGGTCGGTTTCGAACCCTACCTGCGTCACGACGGGATCTTCCCCGACAGCCCACTGTTCGACGACAAACGCGAGTCGGCGCCCTACACCCATTACCTGCGCGAACAGGGCTACCAGGGGCGCAACCCCTGGCACGACTGGGCCAACGCCGCCGAAGGTGAACAGGGTGAAATCCTCAGCGGCTGGAAAATGCGCAACGCCCACCTGCCGGCCCGCGTCCCCGAGCAGCATTCGGAGACCGTCTACACCACCGACCGCGCCCTCGACTTCATCAAGGAGCAGGGTGAACAGCCCTGGTGCCTGCACCTGTCCTATATCAAGCCGCACTGGCCCTATATCGCGCCGGCGCCCTACCACGCGCTGTACAGCGCCGAGCAGGTTATCGCCCCGGTGCGCGCCGCCGCCGACGAGGCCAGCGACCACCCGGTATATGCTGCCTTTCGCCAGCACCAGGAGAGCCAGAATTTCTCCCGCGATGAGGTACGCCTGAACGTGGTGCCGACCTACATGGGCTTGATCAAGCAGGTGGACGATCAGCTCGGGCGCCTGTTCGATTTCCTGCAGAGCAGCGGGCGTTGGGACGACACCTTGATTGTGTTCACCAGCGACCACGGCGACTTTCTCGGCGATCACTGGCTGGGGGAAAAGGAGTTCCTGCTGGAGCCGGCAGTGGGCGTGCCGCTGATCGTGCGCGACCCACGGGCGGCGGCGGATATCAGCCGCGGCACGGTGGACGAGCGCCTGGTGGAAACCATCGACACCCTGCCGACCTTCCTCGACGCCCTGGGGCTGCCCGGCGCCGAACACCGGTTGGAAGGCCGTTCGCTGATCCCGCTGCTGCACGGCACGGCGGGCGACTGGCGCCGCTACGCCATCAGCGAATACGACTACGCGTTCCAGGCCCCGGCCCGCGAGCGCCTGGCACAACCCATCGACCGCTGCCGCATGACCATGGTGCGCAGCGAGCGCTGGAAATACCTGGCTTACGACGGCTTCCGCCCACAGCTGTTCGACCTGCACAACGACCCCCAGGAACTCCACGACCTCGGCGCCGACCCGGCCTATGCGGCGGTGCGCGAGGAGCATCTGGGCTATCTGTTCGACTGGCTGCGCGGGCTGAAGCGGCGGACCACCATCAGCCACCAAGAGATCGACCTGCGTGGACAGCGGTTTCGTTATGGCGAACCGGAGGCGGAAAAGGTGGTGCAGATCGGGGTGTGGTGAGGCGGCGGTTTCAAGGGTCCTCTCGCGGGCAAGCCTCGCTCCTACAGAAGCTCACGGTCTTCTTCTGTAGGAGCGAGCGGGCGGCGATCCGACTTGCCCGCGAAAATTTCAAACCCACCGCCGGCCTTTAGCCGTGCGCCCCCTCCGTCACACCCCCTTGATAGTCTGGCTACGCTGCCCGTGCACACCCACCGGCACGTCGCCCTTGAGGGTCACGCGGCGCACGATGCGGTCCTGGGTACCGTAGTCGTCGACCGCGTAATGCTGGGTCGAGCGGTTGTCCCAGATCGCCACGTCACCCGCGGTCCAGCGCCAGCGCACGGTGTTTTCCAGGCGGGTGACATGGCTTTGCAGCAGGTTGAACAGGTGCGCCGAATCGGCCTGGGTGTAGCCCTTGATGCGTTTGACGAAATGCCCGAGCACCAGGCTCTTCTCACCGCTCACCGGGTGCACGCGCACCAGCGGGTGCTCGGTCTCGTAGACGGTGGAGGTGAACACCTTGCGATAACGCTCCAGCTTTTCCGCCGACACGTCCGGCTTGGCCCCGGCGTAATCGTATTCGTTGCTGTGCACCGCCCAGAGCTTGTCCGCCAGCTCGCGCAGCTCCGCCGGTAGTTCGTTGTAGGCGGTGGCGGTGTTGGCCCAGACCGTGTCGCCACCGGAGGCCGGGGCCACCACCGAACGCAGGATCGAGGCCTTCGGATAGGCATCGACGAAGGTCACGTCGGTGTGCCAGGAGTTGGCGCGCTGGCCCTCGGCGCCGTCCAGTTCGAGCAGGTAACGAGTGCCGTCGCGCACCGGCACGGTGGGGTGCGCCACCGGCTCGCCGAGCAGGTGGGAGAAGGCCTCCTGGCTCTGGTCGTCGAGGTGGGCCTGGCCACGGAAGAAGATCACCTTGTAGTCCACCAGCGCCTGCTGGATGGCTTCCACCGTGGCGGCGTCCAGCTCGCCGGAGAGTTGCACGCCACGGATCTCGGCGCCGATGCGGCCGGCCACCGGATGGATCTCAAGCGCATGAACAGCGGGTTTAACGGCTAGTGCGGCATTGCTCATCGGGTAGACCCTCGTCTGACT